>NZ_VPCH01000019.1:0-59758 GCF_013418285.1 Acinetobacter sp. YH12152 | reverse complement strand
GTTAATTGGACTTTATCGAATGAAAATATATTGAAAATTAACTGAGAAATTTGACGATAATCGAAATACTGATCTGCAAAGAAGCGTTGTATACGTCGATAAAATGATTGTGGTAAGCACTTGATGGGTAAGGCTTTAGATGCAGAAGAAAGATTACATGTCTGTTTTACAATTAATGCAAGCATAATCAGTGTAAAACATTTTGCATGTGACTTGTTCCACTTTAGATATTTGTTTAAGATGAGATGTAACTCATTGAAATGTGTCATCATATTCGTCGTCAGAAAACAAGTATTATGCCATTATTTCAATGAGTTATCTTTTTTTGTCGTGTACAAAGCCGCAAACAAATAAATAAATAGTAAATATTGTTGTAAAGAGGGCTATATCAAAACTGAAGTTAAATTACATATGTAATGTTTCTTGAATCCGCTTATATGCTTTTTTAAGTGCTTAGGTGAATAGTATTAAAGCAAAGTTAGAAGTGCAAATTGAGAATTAGACCTTGATCAGGGTATCTAAGATGTTTCTGCAATAGTGGACGAAATTGTCTTAATTCAGTAAGTACAAAATGCTCGCCAAAATGTGGGCTTATTTTTAGCTTTGAATAACGAAAATCCATGAAGTTGCAGAAGCAAAATTTAGTAAAACTTCATGTTTAGAGGCTCATTCATTAATAGTGCTTAATTATATTTAAATGTAAAAATACCTATAAAAAATAGGTATTTAAAATCCGACTAGAACAGTTGTATTTTAATTTAAAAGCTGTAATTTGAAAGAGCGATCTAATAAAGAGACAACAAAATGCCTTATTCAAATATTAAAGCGATTATTGAGCAAATCTATAATTTTGTATTAGAAAAACATGGTTTAGCGTCTAAAAGTCGATTTATGCAGTTATCGATTTTCTTTAAAGAATTACATGAAGGGGATGAGTCAAAATTTACCGCAGATAGGTCTTTTTATTACAAAGGAATATTTAACAACAGAGAAAAAAGTGTATTTGCGAATGCTGCGCCAGACTTTTTTGATAAGCACAAGTTTTTGGATTGGGTTGTTAAATCAATTGATTGATTTCAACCCAATCGTTTGAGTACATATTCATCATTCATGCTGTATAGCCAGTCTGAATAGAGGATATGGATCAGAAATCAGTAGGTGTTTGTTATGAAATACATGCTTATAGTCAATAAAGATGCATGATCAGTATGATGCCAGTAAAGTCTTCAATGATTAAAATTTAACTGCACATTTCGTTCTTTGATTTAAATAAAAGCTTGGTTCAAAGCAGAATATAAAAACCCATGTAAAAGACATGGGTTTTTAGTTTAAGTTGCACAATGTGATAATTTGGCTAAAAAATAAGCAATTCGATTCATTTGTTCTATGCTAAATGAGAAAATTATCATTTAGTTCCATTTCAGAAAATTGTATAAATAAAAACAGAAAAGTTCATATCAAAAAAATTAATTTTTAAATACATAGAGATAAGACCAAATTTGCAATCCTGTAGCAAATCTTCACAAAAATGCAATTATTAATAATAATAATTATCATTAACATAGTTTCACGCTGGCCAGCGTACTAAGCATGACTTGCACAGTTAAAGAAACATAATTACATGACAAAGCTTGGAAAAGCTTAAAAATAGAGGATATGGTCAGATGAAAGAGCTTGCTAATCGCTTGGCGATGCAGCATCTTGTCAATGCATACTCACAAGAAACCGGTAAAGGTATTTTGCTGGAAAAGTATCAACAGAATTCATCACAATTGACGTTTAGCCAAGGCTTGACGTTGTTATGCATCCCTTTAGATTGCATTCAATCACAGTTATTTGTACCACTATCTTATGTCAGCCTTGTTGGTAGACATCGTCTTGCAGATCTCCCATACGTTTTTAATAAAGGACAGAAACTGTCATTTAGTATCACCGCGATCGCGAGTTTATTGCTTGAACAGCTCGTACAAGAGTCAGGTCATACACTGGATGCTTCATCATTATTAGAGCGTTGGATCGAAAGTCGTGAAGCGCTTACACAATTTTTGACACTACGTGAACATGATTTAGAGGCCTTGGTCCAAGCGGAACAAAGTTTCATTGAATCGGAACAAGCTTTAATTTTAGGGCACAGCATGCATCCTGCACCGAAAAGTCGGGTCGGTTTTGTGCATGAAGATTGGGAAAGGTATTCGCCAGAAGCCAAAGGTCTCAGCCAACTGCATTATTGGTTGGTGGCTCCAGAATATATTCAAGAAGGTTCAGCTTTAGATCAAGCTGTATCAGCGCAATTGAAAAGCGAATTGCAATGGCATTTATCAGAAACAGATCAAGCACTACTGAATGCTTATTCGCATTATAAGTTATTGCCTTTGCATCCTTGGCAAGCACGTTATTTACAGTCAAAAGCATGGTTTAAAAGTTTAAAAACCAAATTAAAAATTATCGATTTTGGCGAGAAAGGTTGGGCATTTTCCCCAACAACTTCGGTACGCACTATGGCAAGTTTTGCAGCGCCGTGGATGTTGAAACCATCACTTTCCGTGATGATCACCAATTCAATCCGAGTCAATCTTGCCAAAGAATGTCACCGTGGCGAAATGACCCATCGACTTTGGCATTCAAGCCTCGGTGAACATATTTTACAACAATGCCCAACGCTCAAAGCGGTGAATGATCCTGCTTGGATGGCATTGAGCATAGATGATGAAATCGTCGATGAAACTATTTGCATCTTCCGTGATCAGCCTTTTAGTGAAAAGCAGCAGGTGTGTTGTATTGCGTCATTGTGCCAAGATCATCCTGCACAGCCGAAAAGCCGTTTTAATGCCTTATTTGAACAAATCGCAAAACAACAACCTGAACTTGATCAAAGCGCCATTGCGATCAATTGGTTTAAACAATTCTTAGCTATCAGTCTAAAACCATTAATGTATTTGTACCATCAATACGGAATGGCCTTTGAATCACATCAGCAAAATGTCTTACTTGAGCTGGAACATGCAATGCCTAAATATCTATGGCTGCGTGACAATCAAGGCTTTTACTATATCGAAGAACTTGCAGGTGAGGTCTTAAGCGCATTTCCAGAGTTGCAAGAAAAAGCGCATGCCGTGGGTTCTAAAGCCTTTGTCGATGAGCGCTTTAGCTATTATTTCTTTGGTAATACTTTATTCGGCATCATCAATGCAATTGGTGCAACTGGATATGTCACAGAGCAAGTGTTGATATCGATATTGCAAAATGAACTGTTGGACTTACATCAGGCTTATCCAGAGAGTTCATTGATTCATTCATTACTGTATCAGCCGACCTTGCCGTATAAGGGCAATCTGTTGACACGCTTGTATGAGCTGGATGAATTGATTGCCCCAGTCGATCAGCAATCGGTTTATGTACCGTTGCCAAATCCTTTATGTGTGGAACAGAAGGATGTGCAATATGCTTGATTTTATTGGGATAGGCTTAGGGCCATTTAACCTTAGTTTGGCGAGTTTGCTACATAAGCAAAATCATTTGCAGTATCAATTTTTTGAAAAGAAACCACAGTTTGACTGGCATGCGGGTATGCAATTGCCCAATACCGTGCTGCAAGTGCCGTTTATGGCCGATCTGGTTTCCATGGTCGATCCAACCAGTCCTTTTAGTTTTTTAAACTATTTAAAGACACAGCAACGATTATATAAATTCTATTTTTTAGAACAAGCACAGATTCCTAGACGTGAATATAACCATTATTGTCAGTGGGTTGCAGACCAACTAGAGCATATTCAATATCAATCAACCGTAAAAGCCATTTATGCCCAAGAGCAAGGCTTTGAAGTCATGGTTGAGCAAGATGGACGTTTTAGACGTTATCAATGCCGAAATCTGGTCATTGGTTCGGGGAATGTTCCGCATTTACCACAGTGTCTAAAAGACATACAGCAGCAATATCCTGAGCGCTGCTTACATTCTGCAAATTATTGCAATGCAGCGTTAAATCACTTGAAAGGTAATGTGGTTGTACTGGGTTCAGGCCAGTCTTCGGCCGAAGTCTTTATGGATCTGTTTGATCGTCAATATTTGCAGGATCAGACCACAACAGCACAGTTTAAGTTACATTGGCTGACACGCTCGAGTGGGTTTTTCCCGATGGAATATGCACCACTTGGATTGGAGCATTTTAGTCCTGATTATACTGCACATTTTTATCAACTGAGCCCTGAAAATAAAGCCGAACTATTGAAGCAACAAGGCTTGTTATATAAGGGTATCAGTGCAAAAACCATCCGTGATATTTATCAAAAACTGTATCACCGGAGCATTGGGCAAAATATTCAACAGACGCATTTACATGCTCAGGTGGGTTTGGTTGCTGCTGAGCCGCATGGTGCGGGCATCCGTTTGCAGTTTCAGCATAAAGTCACGGCAGAACAATTCTATCTGGATGCGGACTTTGTCGTGGCTTCAACGGGATATCACAGTCCCGAGTGGCAATATCTCAAATATCTAAAACCACTGATTCAGTGTGATGAATTCGGTCATTGGAAAATCAGCCAGGACTACCGAGTACAGCATGACGCTGTCGGTGAAATTTTTGTTCAAAATCAGGAAATGCACAGTCACGGTGTCGGTACACCAGATTTAGGACTTGGTGCTCACCGTGCAGCGGTCATTGCCAATCAATTATTGGGTTTTAACTTATACGATTTAGGTGATCAAGCGCAAAGTTTCCAACATTTTTCACCCATTGAAAATGCTGAAATGCACAGTATGGGCATTGTAAAGAAATCAGCGCCAACCAATATCCAAAGACCATTTTTCCGTAAAAAAAACCATTGCCAACTATGCAATGAACCGCAATACAACAATGCCGAATAAGCAAGAACAGAATGCGGTTAAACTCGAGAAATTATAATGACATTTGCAAAATTACAGATAAATCAAACGCAGTGGCGCCGTGCAGGGCAAAGACTGATTGAAATGGCGATTGCTGAATTTTTATATGAAGAAATTATTCAGATTCAGCCAGTGGAAAATAACACATGGCAACTCAATCTGGATGACAAAACGTATCAATTTGAAGCGACACAGTTTCTGCTTGGGCATTGGCGTATTGTTGAAGGGAGCGTTCGCGATTTAAGTGAATCGACAGCACAGCCCGCATGGAATCTGCATGAATTTATTCGTGCTTTTTCAACTCAAGCTGAGGTGAAGCCATTTACCAAGGCTTATTTGATTAAAGAAATGAACAATACATGGTTGGCTGAAGCACATGTTTTTGATGAACAGAGATTGCTAAGTCAGGCTGTGCTGTCAGCACCGCACTATCAAATTGAAGGCATGTTGCGTGGACACCCATGGCTCATTATGAGTAAAGGCCGTATGGGTTTTGGCTATGATGATTATTTAAGCTCAGCACCAGAGGTCTCTCCAACAGTCAAAGTCTTGTGGTTAGCTGTTCATCGTGATTTAGCTGAGTTTCGTTCGACCGAGGCTTGGGATGCGCAAAGCTTATATCGCCATGAGTTGAACTCTGCCCAATTACACGATTTTCAACAGCAATTAGCGGACAATGCCTTAGATGCTGCTGAGTATTTCTTTATTCCTGTACATGCATGGCAGTGGCATCAGTGGTTAATCCCGACCTATGCCAATGAAATCGTCGATCAGCGCATTGTAGAGCTGGACATTGGACAAGATGATTATGTGCCAATGCAATCAATTCGTACCTTATGCAATACCAGTCATCCTGAACGGCATTATGTGAAGTTACCCGTCAGTATCTTTAATACGGCGGTCTATAGAGGTCTGCCTTCAAAACGAAATTTGGCTGCACCTGCGGTGACCGCTTGGCTGAAGGACATTCAACATCAAGATGTAGACCTGCAAAAAACACAGGTAGTATTTTTGGGCGAAGTTGCAAGTTTAACTTTGCAACAGCCATGTTTTGATCAGATAGACGGTGCGCCTTACCAATTTAAAGAATTGTTTGGTTGCTTATGGCGTGAAAGTGTAGAGCCTTACATCGGTGAACATCAGTTAGCGCTTTCCCAAGCAGCATTGTTGCATCGAGATCTAAATGGTCAGTCTATTTTATCCGTGTTGATTCAGGCTTCAGGTTTGACGCCTTTGCAATGGTTGAAGCGTTTTGCCGAAGTTTGTGTAACACCGTTACTGATTTGCTTATACAAATATGGTTTGGCTTTTTCTCCACACGGTGAAAACACCATGTTGATCCATGAAAATGGTTTACCGAAAAAAATGGTGCTGAAGGACTTTATTGATGATGTCAATTTAGTTGATGAAGATTTTCCAGAACTCGAAAATTTACCACCTGAAGGGCAAATTTTACTGCGTCATCCTGCTGAAGAACTTAGTCACTTTATCTTTACAGGTTTGTTCATGGTGCATTACCGCTATATCTCTAATGTCTTCCTTGAAGATTATCCACAGCATACAGAACTTGAGTTTTGGCAAACCATCTCCACCGTGATTGACGAATTTCATCAGGCACATCCTGAATTGGCAGATCGTATTGAAAAATTCAGTATGTTCCGTCCACGTTTCGAGAAAATTTGTCTGAACCGTGTTCGACTGTTTACCACCAGTTATAACGACGAAGCAGAACGACCAGTACCTGTATTTTTAGATCCTATTGCAAACCCTGTGAGTCCAAGCACTTTAAATCAGTGGGCGAAACAACAGCATACCGCCGAACAGAAAACGACAACTAATCGTATTGCGTCATAAACAGATTTTTGAGCTAAGAACAGAAAAGATTAAACAAATTTAAAGGACGACATCATGACAACGTTATCACGACAACTACCTGATTTTTATGAATACCATGAGAATGAGACGCAATACTACTTACGACAAATGCAATATCCAGAAGATATGGCTTTGGTTCATAAATGGATGCATGAACCGCATGTTATTCCACAGTGGCAGCTCAATAAGTCAGAAACTGAACTAAAAGTGTATTACGAAAAAATGCTGGCAGATGATCATCACCGAATTTTGATTGTGGGGGTAAATGGTGAAGATGTGGGCTACACAGAGATCTACGAAGGAAAACGGGATCGATTAGGTTTGTACTACGACGGTGATGAGCTTGATCTAGGTTGGCATTTGTTATTTGGTGAAAAGTCCGTTTTTGGTAAAGGCTATTTACGTCCCGTCATGCGTTTATTGAGTTTTTATATCTTTGAAAATGCTGCATCAGCCAAGATTGTGGGAGAGCCTGATCATAGTGTGAAGCCTTATGCCGTCGTAGTTGAAGACATGTGCTATGAAGCGCAGCGCCTAATCCCAATGCCTGAAAAGACCGCCATGTTGTATTACTGCTTTAGAGAAACATTTTATTCAAAATTTGGTCATTACTTAAACGACTCCAAGGCATTTCAGCATCAGCAACTAGCTAAGGCGGTGTCATGAGTTATCGCTGCACCCACATGCACATACTGGACATGCGCTTTTCAGCGCATGTTTCAGTGGAAGAGTTTGAACAATGGTTGACTCAAGTTGAGCGCTTTTTTCTGAAAAGTCAGCCCTTTGTTTTGGTTATGCAAACGGCTGAGGGAACGACTTTTCCTGAAGAATATCGGCAAATACAGGCCGTTTGGTACAAGAAGTTTAAACATCTCTTTTTTCAATATTGTTTGGGTCTGGTGCGTATTGCGCAAGATCCAGATGACTTCAAACGTTTAAATACACCCGCGCTGCATGCAGCGTGGAGTGTGCCTTATTACGTTTCATTAGAACAGTCTGATGCGCTGCAATGGGCAGTGCAGAGGTGGATATGCAACAACACTCAAGAAAATTAAATCATGCAATTTCACCATCTCAAATTTCAGTCCTGAGCTTGAGCGTCGTGATCATTTTGTACTTAGCACATGCATTGCCTTTGTATTTTTACAATGTGGCTTTGCCTGCCATTTTACGACATCAAGGGGTAGATTTACGCTGGATCGGCATGTTATCGCTGCTTTACATTCCATGGGTATTCAAGTTTTTTTGGGCGCCTTGGATCGATCAGCTCTATGTCAAAAAACTCGGTAAACGCAAAACATGGCTGTTGTTTACGCAAATCGCATTGGTACTGGGGGTACTGGTTTTAGCCTTTACGCAGTTTTCTTATGGGTTGACTTTATTTGTCATCATTGGTTTATGGATTTCAACGTTTGCGGCAACGCAAGATATTGCGATTGATGGTTATACCGTAGAGAAATTTACCGAAGGCAATTACCGTTTGGGCAGTATGGCACAAAGTATTGGGGTGGCCGTCGGGAGCATGCTCGGTGGCGCTGCGACTTTATGGATTTACCAATATTGGGGTTGGCAGTCAGCGCTCACAGCTTTAGCGCTGCTGACATTTTTAACCATGTTTGCTGTGTTTTTTATTCAAGAAGAACCACAAACTCAAATTGCCAAAGCCAAACCAAGCCTACGACAAGCGTTTAAACGACCTGCGATTCGTTGGGCCTTGCTGCTCATCGTTTGTTATCGCGTGGTGGAAGCACCCGCTATGGCAATGCTGAATCCCATGTTGATCGATCAAAAATGGTCACTGTCTCAGATCGGGGTGTTGATGTCTGTGGTCGGTGCCGGTGTCGGTCTGATTGCAGCTGTTAGTGCAGCTGTATTGCTGAAAAAAATCAAAGCGACGCAATTGTTGGTCTGGGCAGGATGGTTACGTACATTGCTATATGCCGTCATTGGGGCAGCCGTTGTATTGGAGTGGTTGAATCAATGGCATCTGCTTTTAGGTCTATTTGTCGTGTTGATGCTAGCCATTCGTTATATCGCCATGACATCACTCTATGCCTATTTCATGCAGACCAGTTCTAAAGAACAGGCAGGTACCGATTTCACCATATTAGTTTGCTTTGAATTGCTCGTCTACTTTATTGGCGGCGCATTTTCAGGCTTTCTCGCAAAATCATTAGGCTATGGACATTTTTACTTGGTATTGGCAATTGGCTCAGTAATCAGCGTCTTAATTAGTCAGCGCATTGTTTTAAAAACACAAAATTTTAAAACTCAAACACTTCCGACTCAATCGGAACTCTAAGAAATGGAAAAGAATATGAAACGTTTAGCTCTACCGATGCAACTGACGTGTCTCAGCCTTGCAATTTGCACTCAGCTTTATGCACAAGACGTCACAACGGACACAGCACAAAATACTGCAGTTGAAACACAAACTGCAGTAGCTACTAAAATGGCACCGATTGTTGTGACGGCAACTCGTTCTGCGAAAAGCATTGCAGATATTGCGGGTACGGTGTACAGCATTCCTAAAGAAGAAATTGAAAAACAAGCCAATGCAGGTAAAAGCACAGCTGATATTGTTGGTTTATTGGTGCCATCACTGACTCCATCGAGTGGTACAACGTCTAACTATGGGATGACCATGCGTGGACGTGTGGTGCAATACATGATCGATGGTGTGCCGCAAACGGGATATCGTGATGGATCTCGACAACTGGCGAGTATTAGCCCGTCGATGATTGAACGAATTGAAGTGGTCTCTGGCGCAAGTAGTATTTATGGTTCAGGTGCGACAGGCGGTATTATCAATATCATCACCAAACGAGGTGGATCTGAACCGCTGAGTTTTGAAACGAAAGTCGGTGTTACTTCTGGTAATAACTTTAAGTCTGATGCTCTGGCTTATGAAGCTGCACAAACCATGAACTTTAATCAAGGCAATTTACGCGGAACTTTAGGTGCAAGCTATACCAAACGTGGTGAAATACAAGATAGTCATGGCAACCGTATTGGACCTGAAATTGCACAAACAGACCGTCAAGATACCGACACTTTAGATCTAAATGGTCGTGTCAGTTGGAAAATTGCCGATGGTCAAACGCTGAGTTTTGGCGCGCAATATTATAATGATGAGCAAGATAGTGACTATGGCCCTGACTATGGTCCAAATTTAAATGCGCTGCGCTCACAGCCCGTGGGTGGCAAGCTGCCGTTGTCATTAAATGCGGTAAAAGGCTTACAACTTGCTGAACAACCACAAACTGAACGTTATAGCGTCAATGCACAATATGAAAATCAAGATATTTTAGGCCACCGTCTAAACGCTGAAACCTATTATCGAAATGAAAAAGCACGGTGGTTCCCATCTGCACGTCAAATGGCACCTGAACTCTTCTTGGTGTATCAGTCAGAAACCGATATCGATGTTTTAGGCGCGCGTGTTGCTCTACAAAAAGATCTTAACTTAAATGGTCGTGAACTGGGTTTAACCTATGGTGTGGACTATGAAAATGAAAAAGATCAACAAAATATCCAAATGTATGACAGCGCAACGTTTATTCAAAGTAATGGTTTGAGTTATCAGCCGTTTAACTACTATGCCTTTGGCCCAGATGTTGAAACAGAAAAACTTGGCGTATTTGCCCAAGCGCAATATGAATTAACCGACCGACTTGGCTTACAAGCAGGCATTCGCCATGAACGTGTAGAAAGCGATGTCGATTCATCTGTGCCTTATATGGAAGCAATTACTGCAGATTTAACCCCAGGTTATGTGGCGAAAACACTGAATGGCGGCAAAGTAAAACATGATGCAACGCTGTTTAATGTTGGCGCGGTGTATCACTTAACAGATGCACAGCAAGTGTTTGCTAATTTCTCACAAGGTTCAAACTTGCCCGATGTGCAACGTATGCTGCGCGATGTGCCGGCAAATTCTGTGATTAATAGCCAAACCATTGACCCGATTAAAGTCAATAACTATGAACTCGGTTGGCGTGTACAAAATGCCGGTGGTTTAAATGCAGGAGTGACAGCTTTTTATAATGACTCAGATAAAAGCCTGAAATTTGGTGCGCCGAATTACACCATTGATGTTATTGATACCGATGAACGTATCTATGGTGTCGAAGCCAATGCCAGTTATGAAGTTCAACCAAATTGGACGGTTGGCGGCACAGTTGCATATACCACGGGCCAATTTAAAAATACCCAAGGTGACTGGCAAGAATTGGATGCCATTCGTGTGGCACCTTTAAAAGGAACAGCATTTTCAGAATGGCAGTTTGATAATGACATGAGCCTACGTGTTCAAGCTTTAGCGATTGGCGGTACAGACAAAGCCCAAAAAGATGCTATGAAATATGGATCTGCTCCAGCAGCGGCAATTAAAGGCTTTGCAACGATGGACGTGATTGCCAATGCAAAAGTAGGACCGGGTAATGTGGGCTTTGGTGTCTACAACGTGTGGAATACGGATTATAAGTCGGTGTACAGCCAGTCGGTTGAAACTGTCTATGGCCCAATTTCTAGCCTAGCTGCACAAGGTCGTACCTACGGTTTAAGTTATACAGTGAAATACTGATTTAAATCCTGAATCGTGTTTAAAGCACGGTATCGTGACTTACAAAATAGAGGTGGCTTAAGTCACCTCTATTGTTTATAACGTAGCCATTAAAAATGGATAACAAAAATAATGGATCGAAATAACAAACTGTTTATTGCTGCCAGTCTTGCCAATGGTGCAAGTTTCTCGATGATATTGCCGCTGTTGGCGCCATTGGTTCGTGAGTTAAAACTTACTGAGCTACAAGGTGGCGCGATGGTTTCCGTCGGTGCGCTGCTGATGGCTGTCGGTGCCATTTACATTTCAAAAAATCAATCTAAGTTTTCGATTTATCAACTCTTGAGTATCGGTTTTGTGGGCATGGCTGTGACATGGGGGCTATTTACAGCCGTGTTGATGTATGGCCTTACTGTTCATATAGGGATGTTGCTGCTATTTAGTTTATTAATGTTGTCACGCGCAGCGACTGGGGTATTTATGGCGATGCCACAGATTGCCTTGCAAACTTATGTGATGACCCGTTTTAGCAATGAGCAGCAGCGTTCACAAGCAATGTCAAAATTCGGTGCATTAAATAGTGCAGGCGTGATCATTGGTCCATTTCTAACAACCTTGCTGCTGGGCTTCGGTGGAATCATGACGCCGCTGTGGGCTGCAATCATTATTTTAGCGTTGATTTCTGTGGTCTTGGTGTTCAGCTTTGACCGACATACAGAACAGCATAGCGTTGAAAAGCCAGTGACAGCTAAGAATGAGATACCATCTACGGATTTGAGCATTCAGCAATGCTATCCATGGTTAATGTTGGGATTCAGTCTCTATCTTGCCATCGTGACCGTAAATTTAACGGCCGGGTTTTATATTCAAGACCGCTTTAATATGACTGCTGCAGAAGGCGCAGTGCATTTTGCAGAATGTTCTCTCGTCGTAGGTATTGCTTTGGTGATTATGCAAACGCTGATTTCTAAGTATTTAAATTGGTCCGTATATCGCTTACTGTGGGTTGGGCTGTTTAGCATGGCAGCAGCCTTGCTGATTTCGGTTTTCACCACTGAATTACAGATATTTCAAGCTACATATCTTTTATATGGTATATCGGTTGCATGTTTAATCCCTGCATTTACAACGGGTGCAGCGCAAACGGCGCCCAGTGCGTTACAGACTAAGGTGGCAAGTTGGTGTACAGCCACTCAGGCTTTGAGCTTTGTTGTCGGGCCACTGATTAGCACGGGTTTATACCAGTGGCACAAAGAATTTCCGTATTATTTTTTATTTTTAGTGATGCTTGGTCTGATCGTATTCTTTTTATTTCAAACCAAAATTCAAACCGTGAAGCGAGTAACTGAGTGAAATTGCAGTGAATTGTATATTTACAGCAATAGATCACTGTGTAGACCGTACCATCCTGACAACAGTGGGTTTTGATTACATGATGTTACTTGATTGGTGATTGATCTTACAAAATAGATGTTTAGAGCAAGCACTTTGATTAAAAAATAATCACAATTGTTTCATTAATTCTCAAAGTACTGAATCAATAGTTTTCTCCGTTATTCTTTTCACATAAAAAATAACGGAGGTTAAATGCTTAAATTTAATAATGATTTGGTTCTGGGCGCCATTTTTGATATGGATGGAACAATGTTTGATACTGAACGTTTACGGTTTCAAACATTGAAACAGGCATCTCTTGAATTGACCGGTGTTGAGTTTTCCGAATCTTATCTGATGAATTGTTTGGGGCTAAGTGCACAAAGCGCGCATCGATTGGCCCAAGCCGAATATGATGAAAATATTCCATACGCAGATATTCGCAAACGCGCAGATGAATTAGAGCTGGAGCATGTTCGCCAGTTTGGTGTACCGATCAAAAAAGGCTTGGTTCAAGTATTAGAACGCTTACGCAAGTCAGGACTGAGGATGGCCGTGGCAACATCGAGTCGCCGTGCAATCGCAGAAGAATATCTAATCAATGCCAATGTGTATAAGTTCTTTGATGTCTTAGTCTGTGGCGATGAAGTTGAAAATGGTAAGCCACATCCTGAAATATTTATGCGTGCTGCCGCAAAGCTGAATTTAAATCCTGCTGATTGTTTGATGTTTGAAGACTCGGAAAATGGTGTGACTTCGGCCTTTGACGCTGGCGGTATTACCGTACTGTTTAAAGATATTAAATCGCCCAATCAAAACATGCTGTCCAAAGCCAAATATTATTATGAATGTATGTATGACTGTTTGACGGAACTTGACCCGTTCACTGCGCATTTAGAGATGCCGCATGTGCAAGAGGCTTTTCCACAAACCCTTAATCAGCTCACTGTTGGTATTCATGGTTTTGGGGCGATTGGTGGTGGTTATTTAGCACAAATTTTGTCGCATTGGGATGGTTATACACGCCCGAAAAAAATTTATGCATCGACTCGTAACCCTTTATATCGCTCTGCGGTCAATGCATTTGGTACCTATTGTATTCGCTATGGTCAATTGTCTTATGACGAACGCATTGAAAACATGGCAGTCATTGATGCTGAAAATATTCAGCAGATGCAAGAGATGTACACAGAGTCAAGTTTGGTTGCCATCTGTTTGCCTGAAAAAGCGATTGCAGAAGAGGCCAAAACCATTGCACAAGGCCTGTATGCACGACATATTGCACATGATGAGAAAGCCATCGAACCTCTAACGATGCTGATCATTTTGAACAAAGTCGGAGCAAAACAATTATTAATGTCACATTTAAAACAGGCTTTAACTGAGCTTGCTGGAGCGGTTGTTGCAGAGAAAATCATGCAACAACACTATTTTTGCGATACCGTGGTCAACCGCATGGTATCTAAGTTGAGTGACCAAAATTTATATCGTCAGCTCCGTATAAAATATAATATTTTCAAACAATTTCAATTAGATGAAGTTGAAGTGGATGCTCAATTAGACTTAGAAGATGCGACGAAATTAAATCCTGATCAGGAGCGTCAAGCTACTTTATATGTTGAGGATATGCGACGCAATTTTCACCCAAGTCATATATTGCAAAGCATGGATTTAATTTTATTCAATGCTGAAGCTGACATGCCGATCTATGTGGAAAATAACAGTCCTTTGTTAGAAAAAATGCGTCAAATGATTTTGGTCGATCATATTGAAGATATCCAGTTAATTAAAAATCGCTTATGGAATGGCGTACATGCCATGTTGGCTTGGCAATCTGCACTGTTCAATCATCAAACCATAGGTGTGGCACTTGCAGATCATCGTGTTGATCAATTTATGCATGAACTCATTGACGAGGTGCAGGCTGGTTTAGCACTGCGCTTACCAAATCGTGCTTTTGATTTAACACGACTGGCAGAAAGCTTTATAAACTCTTGTGAACATGCGTATAAAGATCCATGTGCGCGCGTGGCACGAGATCCTTTACGCAAACTTGCATTTAATGAACGAGTGTTGGGCTCGTTGGCAACCAACTTAAAATGTGGACTGGATACAACACATCTACAGCAAGGGATTGTCTATGGTTTGATGTATGCCGTGAGTGTTAATCAATGTTCGATGGATCAGGCTATCAACTTTATCCAGTTGCAATTTTCAGAACTGAAAAAGACAAACGAGCTTGAACAACTGGAACGTATTGAACAGATTGAGGCCAATGTAATGATACAGTTGCAGCATTTTTCTGATCAGTTCACAGAGCAGTTTACATCTTGGAAAAACCATGCTGTAACGCAAGATCAGAAAGATACTGCGAAATTTGCCTAAAAATATAATGCTTATCTGTGCGCAATATATATTGAATCAAAATGCTGAGTATGACTCGGCATTTTTTTTCTTAAATAGAGGTCTTAGATGAATGAATTTCAGTTCTAACTGAATATTACTAAATCAAAATTGGGTAAAGTCTGTTTTGATTCATGCTTTAATAAAGCAGATTGAATTTAAAGTGATTTATCTGTGTTTCTAAAACCTTCAACGCAAGTCGTACCGACGCTCAATCAGGATTATCCCGATTGGCATCAAGGTCGTCAGCACTATGCTTTGTGGTATCTAGAAATACAGGATCCTAAATTATTGGAATATCTCACAGCACTTCGAGCGCAGTTTTCAGATCTTTTATACACGCCGAATACGCGCCAATTTCATATCACCGTGTTTATTTGTGGTTTTTTTGAAGAGCTGAATAAAACCCAATTAATCGATCATTCTGAACAACGATGGAATGATAATTTCTCAGCAGATGAGTTGGCACTGCATCAACAACAACTTCGACAGTTATCGCTATCTAATATTCGGCTACGTACAGGTCAGATCCATAGCTTTCAAAGCGCACTGTTTATTGAAATTTTGGATTTAGATCGTAAGTTTGATCATCTACGTCAAGCTTTCAATGTAAGCTCGAATGAAATTGCACCGATCGAATATTGTCCGCATATCACATTGGGCTTGTATAAACAGGCATGGAATAGCGATGATATTTTTGAAAGAATCCAACAAGTTGAACAGCACTGCTTTGATTTTGAAAGCGAGCAACTGACTTTTGGTCATTATCAGGCTCAAGTACTACAAGGGGCATTAAGTCCTTATTATCAACATCAGTTTAGACAAAATATAGAGATGGCACAGTCATGATTCATTTCATTTTGGGTGGGGCGCGTTCAGGTAAGAGTCGACTTGCAGAACAAAAAGCCAAAGAAAGTGCTCAAGCCGTCATCTATGTGGCGACAGCACAAGCCTATGATGATGAAATGCAGGAGCGAATTCAGCATCATCAAGCAGACCGACCTGAACATTGGGGGCTGATTGAAGAGCCTCTATATTTAGCCGATCGCTTAGTTGAAATAGACCAAGCTCATCAAACCATTCTTATCGATTGTTTAACGCTGTGGATGAGTAATTTATTGATGCATGAACAAGCAGACTTTCAACAGCAACAATGCCAAAAATTACTTAAGGTGCTGCCGACATTAAAGTCAGACATTATTTTAGTCAGTAACGAAACTGGACTAGGCGTTGTTCCCATGGGACAAATCAGTCGAAAATTCGTCGATGAATCTGGGCGCTTACATCAACAAATTGGTCAAATTGCTGACCATGTGGTGTTTTGTGTTGCAGGTTTTCCAATAATCTTAAAAGGAGATAAAGCATGAACTGGTGGCAAGAACCCTGTCAAAATCCGAGTATCGAAGCTAAGCAACAGGCGGTAAAACACCAGTTACAGCTAACTAAACCTACGGGCTCACTTTCAGAACTTGAAAATGTAGCGGTGCAACTTGCATCATTACAAAACACAGATCAGCCCAATATCGATTTCCCATGGATCACCATCTTTGCAGGTGATCATGGCGTGATGGAAGAAAATATTTCGGCCTATCCTCAAGCTGTCACACGCCAAATGCTACAAAACTTCACGACCGGTGGTGCATGTATTAGTGTCATTGCACGTGAGTATCAAGCCAAACTACAAGTGATTGACTGTGGTTCGGTAGGTGAAGCCTATGAATATGCAGGGGTAGAGCGCTACTGTATTGCAGCGGGTACAGCAAATTTTGCTAAAACTGTTGCGATGAGCGAATCACAATGTATTGAAGCGATGAATCTCGGCCGTAAAAGTGTTGAAGATGCTATCGCTGCAGGTGCGTCTATTTATGTCGCAGGGGAAATGGGCATTGGCAATACCTGTTCTGCTTCTGCTGTTGCATGTTTTTTATTTAATGAGCCGGCCGAAAAACTGACAGGTGTTGGTACAGGTATTCGTGCTGAACAATTGGCACATAAGAAACAAGTGATTGATCAGGCCTTGGCTTTACATCAGGACTATGTCGGCCAAGATGTCTTTAAAGCTCTATGTGCTGTAGGTGGTTTGGAAATTGCCGCGATGGTTGGAGCATACATTCGCTGTGCGCAATTGGGTTTGGCAATGGTCGTGGATGGATTTATTAGTACAGTTTCGGCCTTGGTTGCTATTCGTTTAAATCCTGCGGTGCGTGATTGGATGCTCTTTGGTCATCAATCGGCTGAATATGGGCACCAACGTTTACTTCAAGCCCTTGAAGCTGAACCACTCTTAAAGTTGAATTTACGTTTAGGTGAAGGCAGCGGTGCCGGTGCGGCCTTGGGTTTAATTCGTTTGGCATGTCGCTTACATAATAACATGGCGACTTTCGCACAAGCTGCTGTGATTGGTGAAAAAGTTTAAATGGAACATTTCCGTTTAGATATATTGCGTCATGGTGAGACTGAACTGAGCCATACCTTACGTGGCTCTACAGATGATGCTTTGACGCAAAAAGGTTGGCAGCAGATGCAGCAGACCATAGATGAAGCATTAGACGGTACGTATACATACGGTTTAGCGAGCTGGGATGTCATCATCACTTCTGACTTACAGCGTTGCCGTTTATTTGCTTTGGAACTGTCTCAACAGCTTGAACGTCCAATGTTTGAAAATGCGAAGTTTCAAGAAATGCATTTTGGTGACTGGGAAGCAGTATCAACCAAGCATATCTATGAAAACACCCCAGAGTTACTCGCACAGTTTTGGCAAAGTCCAAGTACATTTACGCCACCGAATGCAGAAAGTCTTCAGCAATTTCAACAACGGATATTAAGCGGTCTAGATGAGCTAGTTTTGCAGGCTCAACAGCATCATTGGGACCGCGTTTTATTGGTTTCCCATGGTGGTGTGATTAAATTATTAAAATGTATGGCACAGCAAAGTCATTTAGATGATTTATTAAAAATGACTGCCGAATTGGGACAATTAAATTCATTCATTGTGAAAAATCGTGCAAATATTCGTATTTTGGAGCAAAGTGAATGACACCTTTTTGGATTGCTCTCCAGTTTCTCACGACTTTCCCGATTCAACTCAAAGTGATGCCATCGAAACAGCAAAATGGACAGTCTTTGCTGTTTTATCCAGCGGTGGGATTGTTGATTGGCGGCATTCTTGCCTTGCTTGCTTTCACATTTCACAGCCTGCCGATCATCTTACTTAGCAGTATTTTGCTTGTGGTCTGGATTTGGCTCACAGGTGGTTTACATCTAGATGGTTTAGCAGATACGGCAGATGCGTGGGTCGGTGGCTTTGGTGATGCCGAGCGTACACTTAAAATCATGAAAGACCCTGCATGTGGGCCGATTGGTGTGTTGAGCCTCGTCGTGATTTGCTTACTCAAATGGTCGGCACTTTATGTTTTGCTACAACAGCAAATGTATTTGGCATTGATTGTATTTCTAATGTTGGGTCGTTTAGCCCCTTTATTTTTGTTTTTAACAACTCAGTATGTCCGTGAAAAAGGCTTAGGCTCATCGATAGCAGCAACTATTCCACGAAAGTCGGCATACATGATATTTACACTCTGCCTAAGTGCATGTTTGTATTTTAGCTGGCCTGGAGTTGTGAGTATATTTACGTTTATTTGTACTTTACTGTATTTACGATGGAAATTTATTCAGCGTATAGGTGGCGTGACGGGCGATACAATTGGTGCAGCGATTGAAATCACAGAGGTGTCGAGTCTTTTAGCGTTTGTCATAGCACTTCATTATGTAATTGCTTAGTTTTACAGTGAAATGACTTAACTCCTGATTTAAAAAAAGCCCAGCTAATGCACTGGGCTTTTTATTTTATCCTAATAGATAAATGACCAAATGAATAAGTGATGGCCCAAGTAATACCATAAATACTCCAGCAAGTACCATGCTCAGGCAGGCTGCAACACCTTCTTCTTTATGACGTGATAACGCCTTACTTGTACCAAATCCATGTGCAGCATTGCCAAGAGCCGCACCTTGCGCAAAGCGTGAATGCAATTTAAGCCCAGCCAAAACTAGGTCAGCCAAAGCCACGCCGGCAATCCCAGTAATCATGGTAAATAGAATCACCAATTCGACTGAACCCCCAATATTCGAGGTAAGTTCCATGGCAAAGGGGGTAGAAATGGAACGTGCCATTAAGCTATAAGACGTTTCTTGGTCAAACTGAAACAACTGTGCCAAATAAAAAGCACTGATAATTCCTGCTAACATGCCAATCACGATGCCCAAACTAATACTCAGCGCATGCTGACGGATAATTTGCCGATATTCATAGATGGGAATAGCAAAGGCCACAGTTGCCGGGCCGAGCATCCATACAATCCATTGGCTTTCTTGCATATAGGTGTCATATGAAATATGAAAGCAAAGCATGAGTATAATCAGCACAAACGGGACGAATAGTGCAGGGGAAAGAACCATATACGGTAACTTACGATGTAGCTTTTTCGCCAAAATATAACCGACAAGGGTCAGGACGAAAAACAATACAGAGATGCTGTTCAACCCAAAATCGTTCATAAGGTTTTTCCTGCTGTGTTGACATCATGATCTGTCGCAGTTTGGTGTTTCGCTTTAAGTTTTGCCTCGAGTTTAAAGCCCCAATAAACCGTAAATGCTGTAAACACCATGACACAGACGGTACCCAGTACCACGGCTAAAATTAACTGCCAGCCAGAGCTGAGTAATAAATCTTGATATTTAATTAATCCAACTACACAGGGGATAAAGAATAGAACCAGTTCAGCCAAAATAAAATCTGAGCCTTGTTTGATCCACTGCATTTTAAATAAACCACTCAACAATGCGGCTAAAAGGAGCAATAAACCAATCACGCCAGCAGAGATCGGCAAGTTAAACCAAGATTGAATGCAAGAGCCGATCCACCAGATCAATATCAATAAACTTAGCTGCGCTAAAGTCTTGAGAAACTGGGTAATTTTGGAAGAAGATTGTGGAAGCGTATCCATGAGACAACAGCAGAATAGGAGATGACGCTATTTTAAAAGTGCATACCCTGTATAATTATGAATAATTAATTATTAATTATGCTTATATGGAATAATAATGGACATTAAAAGCCTAAAAGTCTTTGTGACCATCGTACAAAAACAGAGTTTTAGTCATGCAGCAGAAGCGCTTTTTGTCACTCAGCCGACCATTAGTAAATTAATTCGTCAGTTAGAAGATGAGATCGGCGTGCCTTTATTTCATAAAGGAGAAGCAGGTCGAAAAAGGGAAGCACAGCTCACCTATATGGGAGAGCAGATTTATCAGCATGCCTTAGTGATTTTGAACGAACAACAACGGATGCTTGATACGGTCACACAAGTGCGCGCCTTAAAACAAGGTAAATTGACCCTCGGTTTACCACCATTGGCATCGGTGCTATTTAGTCAGTTAATTGCATTGTTTCATCGAAAATATCCGAATATTGAATTGAGCTTTTTTGAGGTTGGGGCGACGGGTATTGAAAGTGCCATTTTAAAAAAACAGGTCGATGTCGGAATTATTTTGGGGCACTTGAAACCGGTGCTGAGTGGTATTCCAGTGATGGAGTCACCTTTGTGCTTATTATCCAAAAAAAACTCACAATGGCGAAAGCGAAAAACCGTTTCGTTGATTGAATTAAAAGAAGAGTCCTTTTTATTATATGATGATACCTTCACACTCAATGACATCATCATACAGGCGGCAAATTACGTCGGATTTGAGCCCAATGTGGTATGTAAAAGCAGCCAGTGGGACTTCATCGCCAAAATGGTGGATTCAAATGTTGGGATTGCACTCCTGCCTAAAATTTATTGTGAACAACTTGATGCGGTAAAATACCATGTGGCTGAATTAGAAAATCCGAACTTAGACTGGAAACTCAGCATGGCCTGGAATACCACTGTTGCCATGAGTCCCGCAACGCGTGCATGGCTAGAAATCATTGAAGACAATAAAGACAAAATACATTTTTAGTTCATTCACAGATCAAGTCGATAAATAAATGATTGGAAATGAAGGTTGATTTACGATTTGTACATCAAAGATTATTGAAAAGGATTTTGCAAAATCAACATGCATGAATTAAATTGGGTGTTGGTCGTTATTTTTGATGGTTCATAAAATGAAATGGGATGATATTGGTCAACAACCGTGTTCAATCGCTCGTGCGCTTTCTGTGCTAGGGGACCGTTGGACCATGTTGATTATCCGTAATGCATTTATGGGCATCCGACGTTTTGATGATTTTCAACAAAATTTGGGTGTGACTCGACATGTGTTATCTGACCGCCTAAAGCGTTTGGTCGAAGAAGGTATTTTGACCAAAGTTGCTTATGTCGAGCGTCAGGAACGTTTTGAATATCGACTGACTCAAAAAGGCTTAGACTTGTATCCAATTCTTCTAGCCATGACGCATTGGGCCGATCAATATATGGATCAGGGCTTGGGATCACCTGTTGAATATGTCCATCAGACATGTGGTGAAAAGTTTAAACCCGTTTTAGTGTGCTCATGTTGTGCTGAACCGATCCAAGCCAAACAGGTCAAACCGATATTTACCCAAGCCTATTACATCGCTCTCAACCAATTAAAACCTGCCTAAGCTGTTTTATGGCTTTCTTCAAGATGCTGATTTGCATCTATTTAGCCAAAATAGCCTAAGCAGTATTTAGATTACTTTAAAATTACAAACAATTTGCAGGTTTAGGGATGCCCGCTAAACGACTTAAATGTCGAGCGACCAAGCCCGTATTAAATTTGTCTTGTAATACTGCATTATTAATATCTGCACTCACGGTTTTCATTAAAAATTTAATGAGTGGGCGAGTTGCCGGCGAGTGACCAAACTGTTGATAAAACTGTCGCACAGCTTGTAAAACTTCAAAATGCCAAGGGCTTAACTCAAGTTCTAAACTTTTAGCCAGTTCTTGGGCAACAGCTTCATTCCAAATAGTGTAATCCACCAAATGGCCATCTTGGTCTAATTCAAGATTCATATTCATTCCAAAAGAGAAGATTGTAGAAATGGATCGCTTTTACTCAAATTATTTGAGTGAAATACATCGTTTAAATCTAAGGCATAGATCAGCAAAAGCGGCATAGTCGATCACTTTCATATGACTATAATTCATACTTTTACCTAAAATCTCAGCATCATTTTCAAGTACATAACATGTGCCAAATTGCTGAATTTGTTCATCTGCAATATGTAAGACTGCTTCACCCATCAAGATAATTGCATCTTCAGGATTGATTAAACTGGCTAACTGCTGGATGTGCTGTAGGGTATTGGCATAGCTGGCTTGGACTAAATACAGCGTAGAATTTGACATCATCATTCCTCTTTTACCAATACAACACATGATCAAATTGTTGAATTAATTCAGTATTGAATTGAACAAACTCTAGTTCTTGTTCACTGTTGATCACAAAAGGATGCTGTGAATTTTTTTGTTCAATATAAATCGGGGTGAGATCGTAAAACTCAAAGCTATCAACCATGTTGGAAGCGAGTTTAAACGCATGCTTGAGCTGACTAAACTCTTGTTCTGCCTGAAGTAAGCTCAGCGCAGCATCTTTGAGCAACACTTTAACGTCACAACCGAAGGTTGCAAGCACCATGGTCGCAGAAAGACTTTCATGTACTTGTAAGTTTGCAAGATTTGCATGGGTTAAAACAACCAGTACAGATTTCACGTAATTTTCCTTTTCAATGCTACAAATGCGCGGCAATCAAAACACTTAGAATTGCAATAAGCGGTCAGCAGCTTGTACAGCATCGGCAAGTTCGCCTAGGCCCACAAGTTCAAATTGTTCAGCTAAATTATGTTGCTGAATATTGTGACGCTGTGCATTTTCCTGATCTGTGATCCCACGTGCGAGAGCTGCACTTACGCAAACAGGTAAACGAATGCCGAGTTTTTGCCATTCACTACTGAGTTTGCGTTGATCATCTGGCACCCATTGCAGGGCATTTGCGACATTTACACCATCTTGATAGAAAAAAACCCGAAAGTTTTCGCCTTTTTGCTTCAGCGCTTGGGCAAGACCCAAAGCATGCCAAGCCAATATCGAAGTGGGTGAGGAGGTAATTAGTAATAGAGTACTCATCGAAATTCACTAAATGAATAAACGGTCTAGATCGACAGTTTGTTCTGAGTTCAGAAGAAAAAGCTAGTATACAATGATTTACTCAATGATCTGAATATTTGCAAAGTTTTACTTATTTAGGCAGCGAAGTCATTGCCAATTTTTCTTCAAATATAACTTTTGGTTTATTTTGGATTCAGCCTCGAGCCATCACTTTTTCATAAATAAACTGTGCGGTTACATACTGAAAAATCTTTATATGAATAAAACGCAATTTTTGATTTTACAGAGTGCTATGATCTTTTCATTTTTTAAACCATCTCATGAATATAGAGAAATTTAATTTAAGTTTATTTAATTCAATCAATGCTTCGGACAATGCTTTAGATTTCACCATTTCTTTCGCCATATTTATAGCCAATGATCTATTTTATATCGTGATTCTTTTGATGTTTTTGGCTTGGTTTAAAGGCAATTTTGATATCAAAAAACAAATCGTTAAAGCCACTGTGTTTACAATCGTCGCATTTCTTATCAGCCAAGTGATTTCAAGTTTTTTTTACTATCCTAGACCCTTTGTCTTGGACGTTGGACGCACGATTATAGAACATTCACCGAATGGATCATTCCCGAGTGATCACATGCTGTTTTTTAGCACGATTGCATTTTCTTATATATTTTCAAAGCAAAAAACCGTCGGCTATGTATTTCTAGCATTCGCTTTTCTTGTTGCATGGTCGAGAGTCTATTTAGGTGTGCATTATCCAATGGATATGGCGGGCGCGTTGATCATCGCTGTTTTGCTTAATTTTGTCGGACTGTCTTTATGGCGAAGCTATGGTTTTCATTTGGTGAGCATGATCTTAAAAGTTTACGAGTTCCTATTCTCAGCCATGATCAAAAAAGGCTATATCCGCTAAATTAAGTTCGCCAAATATTTGCGATTTCAAAAGTTTGCTGCTGTTATAGTTACATTGCCAACATCTTGCCAGATGAATATTTATGATGATTCATCTGGCGTTCACATCCAGATCCTATACCTCAAAAAATAGTCAGACTGCTCAATTCCATTTGCTCATTCGATAAGATCATCTCTAATATTTTGTTGCTGTCTAACATGCTTCGCAATGTAACTATTATTAAATATCTTCTTCAAAAAGCCTTCAACTCAAATGCCACGAAAACTTGTGATGTCTTCTAAATGGATCGCTAGCGAGGTCATTTGTCGTAAATCAAATACAGTTAATATTCATAACTGCAACACAGTCAAAATTCCAAAGCAGTAAGATAAAACTAGAATGCTCTTGCAGATTGTTCGGCTCATGGAAAATGCTGAGGCGAGGTTTAATAATTTTGATCTGTAGAAAAGTTGGTGACGACACCAAGATGATGCCAAAGAGTTGTAAAAGCTTGATAACTATAAGGAGTATCTAAACAATGATTTTAGTGACTGGTGGTTTAGGCTTTATAGGCTCACATATAGCCTTGAGTTTAATGGCTCAAGGTCAAGAAGTCATTATTGTGGATAATTTATCCAATGCAAATTTACAAACACTTGAACGACTAGAATTTATTTCAGGCATGTATGTACCTTTTGTCAAACTCGATATTCGAAATACTCCCGCACTCAATAAAGTATTTGAACAATATACCGTCGATGCTGTCATTCATACGGCAGGCTTTAAGTCATTGGAAGAATCCGTCCTTAAACCACTTGAATACTATAATGATAATGTCAGCTGTATCATGAGTTTGCTGCGTGCCATGCAGCGAACAGGTGTACGAACACTGATCCATTTATCAAGTTTGGCGGTATATGGTCAGTCTTCGGCAGATTTAACAGAAGACACAGAAATCAATTTTACTTATCCAAATCCCTATGTGAAATCTCAACAAATGGTGGAAGAAATTATACGGGATACAGCACGTACTGATAACGAGTGGAAAATTGCGATTTTGCGTTTAGGAAACGTCGCAGGTGCATTCGAACATGCAGTTTTAGGTGAGTTTGTTGCGCCATTGCCAAAAAATATCGTGCCGCTTGCGATGCAAGTCGGGGCTTTACAACGAGATTTTATTGAACTTCGCAAACAAGCCAAAACTGAAGATGGTACTGTGGAACGGAGTTTCTTGCATGTACTCGACTGCTGTAAGGCGGTGTGGCAATGTTTAAAATGGTTGTCGCAGCAACAATTTACTTGCGAGGCCTTTAATATTTCAGGTGAGCTTGTTTCGATACAGCAACTGTTGGATACACTTTCAGAAGTGACACAGGCAGAGATTAAGACGGTCGAATCTACTTTTTACCCAAGCCATGAATATGACCAGCTTGGGGCAAGTACACAGAAAGCGAAAAGTACTTTTGATTGGCAGCCTGAACAAGATTTAAAGAAAATGCTAGAAGATGAATGGCGTTTCTATCAACAAACATTAAGAGGTAATTAACTCGTCTTGTATTCGGTAAATTTAATCGTCGTGCATGATTTTCTTTATAAAATCACGATAAAGATTATCAAATAAACCACTTATAATTGATAATGGTTATTATTTACAAATCTAAGCAAGTTACCTAAACTGTATTTATCAGCAGAATTTGATTCTGCACAGACGTTCAAGTTTATAGATAAGGATATGAGGTCATTTATGCAAACACGTATTGAACATGACACAATGGGCGATGTTGAAGTACCTAGCGATGCGATGTGGGGTGCACAAACACAGCGTAGTTTGCAAAACTTTAAAATTGGTGGTGAACGTTTACCACGTCCAATGATTCGTGCAATGGGTCTCGTGAAAAAATCAGCAGCGATTACTAACGCAGCATTGGGTCAAATCCCTCAGGAACTTTCTGGTTATATCGTCAATGCAGCCGAAGAAGTGATCTCAGGTCAATGGGATGCACAATTTCCACTGGTAGTTTGGCAAACTGGTTCAGGTACGCAAAGTAATATGAACTGTAATGAGGTAATTGCCAATATTGCCAATCAAAAACTAGGCAATCCATTGGGTTCACAAAAACCTGTCCATCCCAATGATCATGTAAATCGTGCTCAATCGACCAATGATTCGTTCCCAACTGCAATCCATGTGGCTGCAAGTTTACAAATCAATGAGCTTTTAATTCCTGCAGTAACAAAACTGCGTAATACCTTAGAAGCTAAATCTAACGATTTTAAAGATATTGTTAAAATTGGCCGTACACATTTACAGGATGCAACGCCTTTAACATTAGGCCAAGAGTTTAGCGGCTATGTTTCACAGCTCGATCATGGTTTGAAGCGTTTAAATCAAGCTTTAGAAGGACTGTATGAATTACCACTAGGTGGTACAGCGGTCGGTACAGGACTGAATGCACATCCTGAATATGCTGTAAAAGCAGCAGCAGAAATTGCGAAACAAACAGGACTACCATTTGTCACTGCACCCAATAAATTTGAAGCACTTGCAGGACGTGATGCAGCTGTATTTGCGTCGGGTGCGTTAAAAACACTTGCTGCAAGTTTAAATAAAATCGCTAATGATGTGCGTTGGTTAGCCAGTGGCCCTCGCTGTGGTTTTGGTGAGCTACGCATTCCAGAAAATGAACCAGGCTCAAGCATCATGCCAGGGAAGGTCAATCCAACTCAAAGTGAAGCCATGACGATGGTGGTTGCTCAAGTACTTGGAAATGACACAACCATTAATGTTGCTGGGGCATCGGGTAACTTTGAATTAAACGTGTTTATGCCTGTTATTGCCTTTAACTTATTGCAATCTATTCAACTCCTCGGCGATGCATGTAATAGCTTTAATGACCACTGTGCAGTAGGCATTGAGCCAAACCGTGAAAAAATCGACCATTTCTTACATGATTCATTAATGTTAGTTACGGCACTCAATCCTGTAATTGGTTATGAAAATGCTGCAAAAGTTGCTAAAACTGCATATAAGGAAGGAAAAACCTTAAAACAAGTTGCGGTAGAACTCGGTTTAGTCACTGCTGAGCAATTTGATGAAGTGGTTCGTCCTGAGCAAATGGTTTCACCAAATACCAAATAAATTTTTTGAGATCATTCATCTAGAGTGTTTGAAAATAAAAAGAGAAGCTAACTCATACTTAGCTTCTCTTTTTATTGGATATATGATTGCTTTATTTTTCAGCTGGATTCTACCTAATACAGATTCTTTGGATTCATATTCATCTTGAAATGTATGTATAGAAACCAGACGATTTATTAAAAATAGGGGAACGAACAAAATGAAGAAAGGCCTGATGATGAAGCGAGTAATTCATTGGATTGTGCTTTGAATTCATTGGCACACTTGTTAAAATGCCTTTCTTTTTCTGTTTTCGTTGCTATTTGACATTTGTTTGAATAAATATTTGCAAGACAGTGTTTTATTTAAGGATTTCCCCCAATGCTCACCATCTATTTGACAGATGTCCAAAAGAACGTTCAATTTAAAGACTATCCGGGCGAGCATCCTGTTAAATTTGTTTTGAATTTTAAAAAGATTTTCCCAAGTGTTATGGAGCTTTTGCTACCAGTTTTGCCTGAAAATGAAAATCTAGAAGAAATGAGCTGGGAATCAACAACGACAGATTTTGAAAAATTTAAATTGCTACTCAGTGGTTGGGGCGTAATCGAACTTCGTTTGAATGCTATTGCGCAATATAAAGACCGTGCTTATGCAGATAACTTGGTAAAAAAAGCACAGCAAAAACGTAAAGAATATAAAAAAGCACAGTCAAAATTACAAACCGTTGAACTTGATTATTTATTCATGCACGAAGTTCATGGTTTGATTGATGCAGAGTTGGTTGAGTTAGGTGAAAAATTCTATCTACCGACGTTACGTGAGCTTTGGAAAAACCAAGTGTCAGCGAATGTACTAGAAGCAAAATTCTAAACGTCAAAAAGTTAGTCGAAAAATCCTCCGCTTAGGAGGATTTTTTATATGTACAGCAGAACTTCAGATTTACTTCGACAAGTGACTGTTTCATAGTGACCCATCAAGCAAGAGAAGCATTCCAACATTTGGAAAGTCGCGATACTTATCATTCCAAATGTTTCTGACTCATCTGCACATTTTATTTTAAAGGACCATTTTATATGTCAAATCAGTTTATTGACCTGATAAGCAAACGTCGCACTATTTATGCTATTGGGGACAATGTAAGCCAAAGCACAGAATATTTAACTGATTTGATCCAAACAGCGATTAAACAAAGCCCGTCTTCATTTAACTCACAATCTTCTCGTGCTGTTATTTTATTTAATGGTGAAAGCGAAAAATTTTGGGGCTTAGTCGCTGACAAATTAAAATCTTATGCAAAAGATGAAGAAATTGCTGCGAAGACCACGGATAAAATGGCAAGTTTTGCAGCAGGTTTGGGTACAGTTTTGTTCTTTGAAGATTTGGATGTGGTCAGTGGTCTACAAGCACAGTTTCCGACTTATGCAGAAAACTTTCCGATTTGGACCGAACATTCAACTGCCATTGCCCAATTTGCGACTTGGACCGCATTGCACACCGAAGGTTTAGGCGCATCATTACAGCATTACAACCCAATTGTGGATGAACAAGCGCATGCTGAATGGGACATTCCTGCGCATTGGAAACTTCGTGCTCAATTGGTTTTTGGTTCAGTGGAAGGTGAAGCGAAAGAAAAAGGCTATATGGATGATGCCGCTCGTTTTAAAGTCTTCCAATAATTGCGGTGTATAGCACTCAATTTTGATAAATAAGGAACGAAATCTAAGTTCCTTTTTTTATTGCAGTTTTATTGAAATAGATAGGGTTGGACAAGATTTTCATCCGTGAAAACCTTGTCCAGATTAGCCCATTGAGGACTGAGCTAAACGGGTGACTAGAACCAACTTTCTTGCATGTTGAGGCAAGTATCATCAAGTTCTAGCAATAACTTGGCTTGGTGCTCTATTTCAGGTAATTCCCAGTGGATAAAATATTGCGCGGCTTGTAATTTACCGGCTAAGAATTGTTGATCTTCAGCTAAATCTGAATGTTCAAATTTCACAAGGGCTTGATTGGCCATTTCAAGCCATAGCCATGAAATGATGACTTTGCCCATCATGTCTAGATACAACGCAGAATTACCCAGTGCCTGATCGACACGACCTTGAGCGAGGACTTGTCCCAAACTTTGTGTGGTTTTCTTCACCGTGCTTAAATGCGCTGAAAAAATTGCTGCAAGCGCTTGCGTTTTAGGATGTTGAGCTTGATCAATCGTATTTTGCATACGTTGTAATAACAGCATCAAACCTTTGCTGTTGTGCTGCCAAAGCTTACGACCCAACAAATCCAACGATTGAATCCCAAATGTTCCTTCATGGATCGGATTTAAGCGGTTGTCGCGATAGCATTGTTCAAGCGGATATTCACGGGTATAGCCAGCGCCACCTAAAACTTGGATGGCTAAATCATTGGCTTTTGGTCCATAGGCAGAAGGGAATGATTTGACAACAGGGATAATTAAATCTAATAACAGCGCACTGTCTTCATTGTTAGCGGCTTGATGTTCATCAATTAAACGTGCAGCAAACAAACATAACGCAAGTGCGCCTTCCACATAAGATTTTTGTGCCAAAAGCATCCGTTTAACATCTGTATGTTGAATAATATTGACAGGTTTTGCGGCAGGATTTTTATCTGAAACTAAGCGGCCTTGTGGACGGTTTTTGGCATATTCGAGCGACTCTAAATAGCCACGGTATCCAATCATGGCTGCACCTAAGCCGACACCGACTCGTGCTTCATTCATCATCTTAAACATATATTTAAGACCAGCACCTGCTTCACCAATCAGATAGCCTGTACATTGGTCTTTTTCACCAAAACTCAGTATTGTCGATGTTGTACCTCGATAGCCCATTTTATGTAATAAGCCGGCCAGTTGAACGTCATTGGCGCCTGCAAGTGAACCATCGCTTAGGGTTTTAAACTTCGGAACAATAAACAGCGATATACCTTTCACGCCCTGAGGTGCATCTTGGATGCGAGCAAGGACCAAATGCACGATATTTTCAGTGATGTCTTGGTCACCCCCTGAAATAAACATCTTTTGGCCTTTGATGAGGTATGTTCCATTGGCTTGCGGTATGGCTTTTGTGGACAAATCACCTAAAGATGAACCCACATCAGGTTCAGTCATGGCCATCGTTCCTGCAAAACGACCACTAAACATATGTGGTACAAACATATCTTTTTGTTCAGTCGTACCGAAAGCTTGAATTACATTTGCAGCTGCAGCGGTTAGAAATGAATAAGCCACTGATGAAGGATTTGCTGACATGAAATAAGCATTTGCAGCCATGTTGATCAAAGTCGGAAGTTGCATACCGCCTGCATCATAATCATGCTGCGCACAAAGCAAGCCGGCATCTGCAAATTGCTTCCATGCCGTTTTGACTTCTGCAATGGTTTTAACCTGTTGACCATCAAACGTAGGTTCGTTTTGATCGGCTGTTGCGTTATGGGGTGCAAAAAAGTCTTGAGCAATACCTTGTGCAGTTTCTAGGATGCTTTTGAAGGTTTCAGCATCATGTTCAGCAAAACGTGGGTAATGCGTTAAGTCTTGCGCTTTAAACACATCAAATAGCAAAAAATTTAAATCTTTGTCATTGATTAACTGCGCCATTGCTCAATCTCTAATCGGGTTGAATTTTATGCCTTAAGCCTAGCAGTTGATTTTTAGATATAGAATTGTCAATAATGACACTTAATAAGTTAAAAATGACATTTTGATAATTTGAACTTTAAATGAAGAAAATCATAATTTTAGCATTTGATGGCGCTTTAGCTTCCGCGATTACTGGGGTCATTGATTTATTTGCAATGGCGGGGGTCAGTTGGAACCGGATCCAAAAACAAAATGTGCAGCGGCTATTTCAGGTCAAAATTGCCTCACAACATGGTCAAGCTGTGCAAAGTATCAATGGCATCAAGCTTTATGCAGATTTAGCATTTTCTGAAATAACAGATGCAGATGTCATCATTGTACCAACTATTGGGGCGCCGATCTTAGATGTTTTAGCGCAAAACTCAGCACTGATCGAGTTATTAAAAACTCGGCAATTGCAAAGCGGACTGATCGCAGGAAATTGTACGGGTAATTTTTTTCTGGCAGAAGCCGGGCTTTTAGATGGCAAGCAGGCAACGACGCATTGGGGCTTTCAGCAAATGTTTCGTGAACGCTATCCTTTGGTGAAACTGAATGCAGATCAGCTCATTAGCCATGACCAAAATATCTATTGTGCAGGCGGCGGCTTAGCATGGTTTGATTTGGGACTACACCTAATAGAACGTTTTTATGGTTTTGAAACGGCAATCCATACGGCAAAATCATTTGTATTGGATTATCGTCGTGATAGTCAGTTGTCCTATTCTTTATTGAAAATATCTAAACCGCATCAGGATGGTTTGGTGCAAAAAGTTCAAGATTGGTTGGAACAGCATTATCATGAAAATATTGTCTTAGATGAACTTGCGGCGCAGTTTAATGTCACAACGAGGACATTGATTCGACATTTTAAAACGGCTTTGGATATTCCTCCGAATCAGTACTTACAATCAATACGGATAGAAGCTGCACGAAAGCGTTTAGAAGAAACGGGACATGCTTTAGATCTGATTATGCGAGAGGTCGGCTATAGTGACCCAAGCTCATTTCGACGGTTATTTCAAAAAAAAACGGGGCTGAGCCCCTTAGAATATCGTCGACGTTTCAGCCGACGATTTGATGTTTAGTTATAGTTTAAGCGGTTCGAACGGTATAACGACCATGTAAAATGTAGTAGGCACCAATACATGCAAAGGCAGCAAATGCGCTATACAAATACAATTGTGAATAGCCAATATGGTCGAGCAATTTACCGATAAAGTATGGTCCAAAGCCTAAGCCGGCATCCAAAAAGATAAAGAAAGTCGAAGTGGCAAAGCCCATACGTTCAAGCGGAGCACTTTTTACTGCAACTGTTTGGCAGACCGACTGAATATTGCCATAACCGAGTCCAAGTAGGCCTGCACAAAGTAAAAGCATCCATGAACTCTGAGTGATGCTGAGTAATACCAATGCCACGCCCATAATCACAAAAGCAGGGTAGATCACTACATTTTCACCTTTATGGTCCATCAAAGGGCCTGTAAATGGGCGAGAAATTAAGATCGCAATGGCATACATCAAAAAGAAAAACGAGGCTGTTTCAACCAAATCGATTTCATTGGCATAGAAGTTAATGAAAGATAAAACACCTGAATAGCAGATTGAAGCGAAAAGCATGATGAATGATATCGGTAATGCTTTCGGTTCTACAAATTGAGCAATCCAACTTGGTTTTTTGACGGCTTCAACAGTATCAAGAGGTTTAGTGATTTTGGGTAAATCGGGCACTTGAATCAGCAAGGCAACCAATAGGCAGCTCAATGCGATAATCGTAGAAACGATAAAAATCGCATGATAACCAATATGTAACATCATCCAAATGGCAAGAAATGGCCCAATAGCCGTACCTAACGTACTACTCATGCTGTAGTAGCCAATGCCTTCACCGCGACGTGTCGCTGGTAAGATTTGGGCAATTAAGGTACCCAGCACTGTTGATGCCATACCCATCATAAAGCCATGCATAAAGCGTATGAATAGCAACATGCCGACGCCAAACTGAATGAAGTAAAAACCAGAAAAGACTAAAAAGCCAATTAAACCAACGATCAGTGTTGTTTTACGACCAAAACGCTCTAGGAACTTACCCACCAATAAACGCCCGACCAATGTGCCGACAATGAACAAGCCTGAAACTAAACCTGCTTGGGCTGTAGTCGCACCCAATTCAGCAACCGCATAGCCCACGATCACCACAACCAAGAGATAAAAGGTTAAAACCAATTGGAAGTTAATGGCGCTGACTAAAATAAAATTTCGAGTCCAAAGTGGTGCTTTATCTTGCATGATCATCACCTACAGTGCTTTGTTCAAGTTCTTGCATGACACGGTGTAAAATTTGAATGGAGTGTTGGATATCTTGGCTGGCTAATGGCGCAATCAGGCGCTGCTCAAAGGCATCTATGTCTTTTGCACATTGCTGAAATAACTCACGTCCAGTCTCGCTGAGCATCATTTTCTTTTGCCGTTTATCGTCAGTTTGCACATGTGCCAAAATATCCATCTGAGCAAGAATTTTGACACGCTTAGTGATGGATGGCTTGGATACATTTAAATATTCTGCCATTTCAATAGAAGTACAAGCGTTTTTTTCACGGATGACAAACATGACTTGCCAAAGTGAATAGTTCAATTGATAGGGCAGTAAAATCGTGTTGATTTCATCACTCATCAGACGCGCACAGCGCAGAAGTGAAGAGCGGAAACCTAATGAGGCATTCATGATAGTTAACTAGGGTAACTAAATTATCGCAACTTTACGCCTAATTTATTTTGAATTCAAGTGAACAACTTAAAGCAAAAAATAATAGGTATAAAAAACCTGTGCGCACACAGGTTTTCTTGCATAACATTTCATTTAAAGCTTATCGTTCAATGCATATCGTTGAATTGATACCTTAAACAATACGTGTTTATTCTACAGAAGCTTCTGCAGCTGCAATTGCTGCATCTTCTGCTGAGCTGTCTGCATTTTCTGAGATTTCTACACTTTCACCATCTGCATAAGCAAGTTCTTCACCTTCTGATTCAGCTTGCTCTAAATAAGCCGCAAGTTGTTCATCTGTTAATTCAGGTTCACCTTCAGACATCATCGCTTGTTCTTGTAATTGTGCTTGTTCTAAATTACTCATCATACTTTGCATATTGAACATCAATGGAATCATGACCAATAAATAAACAATCATCAGGATTAGATACAATGACCCAATAACTTTCTCTGTTTGTTCCGTTGGACGCTTAATGCCATATTTATTTTCACCTTCGGTGCCTTTTGCCGCCATCACATAAATGCTAAAGATGGTACCGACCAGTGGGATGAGAAAAATTAAACAGAGCCAACCGCTTTTATTTAGATCATGTAAACGACGAATCGTAATGCAGATCATTGCGACAAACATTGCAACGATAGAAACGACAATCAGTGCGATTGCACTGAGTCCTAAGAATGAATTAAAAAGTGCTTCAATACTACGTTCTGCTGAATTGAAAAATGCAAAAAGACCTAGCGCGACGCTGATGCCCAATAGGCAGGTATAAATCATACTAATGATAAATAACCACGCTAAATAGGACAGACGGCCAAAACGTCCCTCAGGAGACAGTGGATGATCGGCTTTTTGAATTTGAGGCTGAATATTTTGATCTTGTTGAAACGGATTCAATTCGCTTGAAGTAAGTTCAGTCATTATTATTCCAATTTTAATTATCTAATTTATTTTCTATGCCACAAAGGGCAGCATTATTGTATAGCGAAGTAAAAAAAGGTCAAATATTAGACATGGCTAAGTCATCAAATATTCCTTAACCATGCTGTAATGTGGTCTGTTATTTATGTAATTTACGATACTCTTTAGGGCGCATTGGACGACTGGCTTTCCACAAACCTTTCTTTTGTTTACGTGCTTTGCTTTGTAAATTCATCATATAGTTCAAATGCTTTTGGTCACGGATGTATTCTTCATATACCCATGCAGCCCCACGTTTTACCATCTCTTCATTCATACATTTACGATAGCGATAAATGACCCCAACGCAGCGGCCATAACGGTCTACATCAGTGATTTTTACGCGAACAAATTTCTTGTAAACCATAGATTTGATCAGGCGGGCTGACTCTTTACCGTAGGCTTGTGTCGATTCTGGCGCATCCACATAAGCAAAGCGAAGTTTGGTTTTAGAACGTCTTAGATTCATCCGATAGCAGGTGAGGGTATCTCCATCACTAATATCGGATACACGGCAGAGGTACGATTTTCCTTTCTTAAAAGGTTGGAAAAAATCCTTTAAGAAAATGGTGACTTTGTAAAGAACATAGACTGTGATCAAGCACAGTACTGCACCTAAAGCCATGAGCCAATTCGCGGAGAGATTTGAAAGCATACATAATGATATGAACGAGGTCATATCGCATAAAAACAGGAGTTTAGATTTTATAAGAACTCATGATTTATGGCTGTCGAATAAACCGACGGTCAGTTAAAAATACCTTAAATAATCAGTATTTGATCTATAAATATACAGCAAGTTTCATCACGCAAAATTCAATCTAAATCCATGTAAATAGCCTAAGCAAAGTGATATCCCATTTAAAAATAGCCTAAGCAAAAATTTTAGAAATTTCGCTTCGCAAAAAAACATGCCGGGAATTTAATTCCAAATCATTATGCCAATACATCCCTAGTTTAATTTTCGGCAAGTTTACAGGTACATCAAAAATATTCAGTTCGGGAGCAACCTGTAAATGCGTCAAAATATTTTGTGGAATCGTCAATATTGCCTTAGGTTGCTGTGCCAAAATTTGTAACGCTGTAGAGTAATGCTGACAGCGTAAAAAAATCTCTCTGGAGTGTTTTTTACGGGTTAAATAAATATCCTCGACTAATACACCTGCACGTCGGGAAGAAACCCCAATGTGAGGAGCAGAAAGATAAATATGTTCATCCATCATTGGATGTTGACTACAAACCACGAATTGGTCTTCAACCAAGGTTTGAAAATTAATCTTTTCACCAAAGTTTTGCTCAAGGTCAATCGCAAAATCAATTTGCTGTGCAGCAAGGTCAGCCACAATGGTTTTACGGTCTAATTTAATACTGGAAAATTGGATCTGAAACTGCTGCTGTTGAAAGTGTTCAACTAACTTAGGAAAAATAATCGGTTCAATTTCATCATGTACCGCAATTTTTAGGCTCTGCACCATCGACGGAGTAAATTGTTGTTTTTGGATAGAAATGCTTTGAATCGCAATAAGCGCATTTTTAATTACTGGATAGATCTGCTCGGCAAATGGGGTCGGAAGCATTTTCGCCCCAGCACGTACAAATAAGTCATCTTGTAAATGTTGTCTTAAACGTTGAAGTGCATGACTCGCTGCAGACTGAGTAATACACAAAATTTGTGCTGCTTTTGAAATGCTTTTTTGTTCATAAATTGCGATATACAGCGGATATAAATTGATATCCATACGGTGAAAAACACCCATATCGATGACGGTATTTTTATGAATACTATTCATGTTCATCTATTGAATTAAATCATTTTGTTCATATTAGATTTCAGGTTATGGTGTTGTAAAGCGTAAAGAACAGAATATTTAAAGGATGTTGTCATGTTTGAACTTTCAGCACGTGCACAAGATTATATTGAAAGAACAAAAAAATTTATTAAAGATGAAATTGAGCCTGTAGAAACTGAGTTTTGGGCAGAAGTTCATGAGTTGAATCAAGGTGGTGATTGGACCAAATGGCAATGGCCGGCACAGTTAGAGGTCTTAAAAGATAAAGCCAAAGCTGCAGGCTTATGGAATATGTTTTTACCATGTGCTGAACTTGGACAAGGTTTATCTGTACAAGAATATGCACACATCGCAGAACTTTCAGGCCGTAGCTTACTTGCACCTACAGTATTCAATTGCAATGCACCAGACAGCGGCAATATGGAAGTGATTTGGCGTTATGGTACCGAAGAACAAAAGCAGCAATGGTTAACACCATTACTAGACGGCAAAATCCGTTCGGTATTTTGTATGACAGAACCTGCTGTTGCTTCAAGTGATGCCACCAATATGGAAGCTACGGCTGTCGTTGAAGGTGACGAAATTGTATTGAATGGCCGTAAGTGGTGGTCTTCAGGTTTAGGTGATCCTAATGCTAAAATCATTATTTTTATGGCGCATACACCAGATGAAAGCAAAGACCGTCATCATCAGCATTCAATGGTTTTAGTACCAGTTGAAACTGCTGGAGTGAAAATCGAACGTATGCTTCCAGTCTTTGGTGATTATGATGCACCACATGGACATGGTGAAATTAGCTTCACAAATGTACGTGTTCCTGTTGCAAACTTTATTGGCGGTGCAGGTCAAGGTTTTGAAATTGCACAAGGTCGTTTAGGCCCAGGCCGTATTCATCACTGTATGCGTTGTATTGGTGCTGCCGAAAAATCGCTAGAACTGATGATTGACCGTGGTATGAGCCGTACTGCTTTTGGTAAAGAAATCTTAAAACTCGGTGGAAATTTAGAACGCGTAGCAGAAGCACGTGTTGCGATTGATCAGGCACGTTTACTGACCCTTTATGCAGCATATAAAATGGATACTCTTGGGAATATGGCTGCATTAACCGAGATTTCTGCCATTAAAGTGGTCGCGCCGAGTGTCTTAGAAAAAGTTGTTGATATGGCGATTCAAATCCACGGCGGTGCTGGGGTTTCTAGAGATACACCGCTCACAGGTTTCTTTGCGCAAGCACGTTCACTGCGTCTAGCTGATGGCCCTGATGAAGTACATAAAGGCATGATTGCTAAATTAGAATTGGCTAAGCGCGGTTACAGCAGCCGTCGTAAAAAATAAACAAGTTGTAGTCACATATTTGGCATGGCAACCCCGAGTTGTCCATGCTATAAAACTATAGAAAATTATATTTTTATCATCATGATAGATTCAAGTTTAGGAAGAAAAGCATGTCAGTGATTGATGTAGGCGGTTCAGTTCGTGAGGGTGAAGAACTGGATGTACGTGCCGTAGGCAATTGGTTGATTGAACATGGCGTTGAAATAGAAGGGCCTGTTGAAGTCACTCAATATTCAGGTGGCGCATCAAATTGGACTTATCGCTTAAAATACGACAATGCTGATTTAATCTTACGTCGTCCACCGAAAGGTACCAAAGCCAAGTCTGCACATGATATGGCACGTGAATTTAACGTACAGAAAGCATTATCTGAATTTTATCCTGTACTCCCTGAAATGGTGGCGCTATGTCAGGATGAATCAGTTATTGGCTGTGATTTCTACGTGATGAAGCGCGTAGAAGGCATCATTCCACGTGCAAACTTACCCAAAGAATTAAATTTTGATGAAAGCCAAGTTCGAGCGTTATGTACCAACGTCATCGACAAGTTAATTGAACTGCATCAAGTGCCATATGAAGGCACAGCTTTAGAAAAAATAGGCAAGGGCGACGGCTACTGTCGTCGTCAAGTGGAAGGTTGGGACGCACGCTATGAAAAAGCCAAAACCTTAAATGTTCCTTCTTTTAAATATGTCCGTAATTGGCTCAAAGACAATATTCCTGCTGACTCTAAAACCTGTGTAATTCATAACGATTGGCGTTTTGACAACGTCATTTTAGATCCAAATGATCCTACCCAAGTGATTGGCGTATTGGATTGGGAAATGGCAACGCTTGGCGATCCACTGATGGACTTAGGTTCAGCTTTAGCGTATTGGGTTGAAAGTGGCGATAACGCAATTTTTAAAGCGACTCGACGCCAGCCGACTAACTTGAAAGGTATGTTTAGTCGTAAAGAAGTCGTTGAATATTACTTAGAAAAAACTGGTCTACAAACAGACAACTGGACATTTTATGAAGTGTTCGGCATTTTCCGTTTAGCCGTGATCGCACAGCAAATTTATTACCGCTTTTACCACAAACAAACCAATAATCCGGCATTCAAAGATTTTTGGATTGTGATCCATGCTTTACATATTCGTGCCTTAAAACTTATTGGTTTGCAAAAACTTGAAGCCAATGATGTGGCACAAAAATATATTGAAAAAATGAAGGATATTTTAGGGAAATGACCACGATATATTTAATTCGGCACGGTCAGGCTTCTTTTGGTGCAGAAAGCTATGACAAGCTTTCTCCCAATGGTGAGCTACAGGCTAAGGTGCTGGGACAGTATTTCGACCGTATTTTAAAAGAAAGTCCTTATGTGGTTGCGGGCTCAATGCAACGTCATCAACAAACAGCCAATCTTGCATTGGCTGAATGCTTTCCAGAAGCACAAGTTGATACAGATAACGCGTGGAATGAATTTAATCATCAGCAAGTTTTTGCTCAATATGAACCTCGATTTAACCAGCCGCATTTATTAAAAGAAGATGTATCTAAGCATGAAAACCCGCGTGCTTATTTATCTAAAATTTTTGAAGGTGCCATTGAACGTTGGACAGGCGGAGAATTTCATCATGAATATGATGAATCTTGGCCACATTTTAAAAGTCGAGTCGAAACAGCGCTAGAAAAGTTATGCACTCAACTGGCTGAAACCAAACCGCGTTATGCCGTTGTGTTTAGTTCAGGTGGAGTGATCTCCGTTGCAGTCGGTAAAATTTTAGGGCTGAGTCCTGAAAAAACATTTGCACTTAATTGGGCCATTGCCAATACCAGTATGACAACACTACGTTTGGTTGGAAATGAGCCGCAATTACTCAGTTTAAATGAACATCATTTTATAAAAGCAGTTGATCCAAATTTATTGACTTGGATCTAAGATAAACAAAGGAATTATCATGGCTAAAACAATTTTAATTACAGGTGCAAGCTCAGGGATTGGTGCAGGAATGGCACGTGAGTTTGCGCAAAAAGGCTACAACTTAGCCATTTGTGCACGTCGTTTAGAGCGTCTAGAAACACTAAAACAGGAATTGGAAAGCCAATATGGCATCAAAGTCATTGCGAAAACCCTCGATGTCACAAATTATGATCAAGTGTTTGAAGTGTTCCGTGCCTTTAAAGCAGATTTTGGCAGTATTGACCGTGTTATTGTCAACGCAGGTGTTGGTGAAGGTCGTCGTATTGGTAAAGGTAATTTTGAAATTAACCGTGCGACAGTTGAAACCAACTTTATCTCTGCTTTGGCGCAATGCGAAGCTGCAGTTGAAATTTTCCGTAGCCAAAATGCAGGGCATTTGGTGGTGATTTCGTCGATGAGTGCTATGCGTGGTATGCCTAAACATTTAACGGCTTATGGTGCAAGTAAAGCAGGTGTTGCTGCTCTAGCTGAAGGTATTCGTGCAGAGCTGATTGATACCCCAATTAAAGTGACGACTATTTTCCCTGGTTATATTCGTACGGAGATCAATGAAGGTGCGAAAAAACTGCCATTTGAAGTCGATGAAAAAACGGGTTCACATCTTTTAGCAAAAGCCATTGAGAAAGCACCGGTTAAAGCCTATGTACCACAATGGCCGTGGTTGCCTCTAGGTCTTGCGATGAAAGTATTGCCGTTGAAGATCGTGAATAAATTAGGTTAAACCTTTATGTAATAATAAAGCTCCAATATTGGGGCTTTTTTATTCTCAAATAATATTCGCCATCCTCTGTAGGTTAAAAAGGAATACATAAAACCTGTGATGAAAAGACATTAAAAGCAGCCGATTTTGCAAAGAAAAAATGGAGTAATTACTCAGATTATTTATAAATAAGATATTGAAAATAAATAAAATGTTGAATATTTGAACAGACGATGATTTGTTCTCAAAATAGCGATTTCCTTTTTTTTAATTTGCTTTAATGTACAACTGTTCATTAATTTTTAGGTTTGTACTATGTCTATGTCTTCCGATATGACAGATCAACAGCGAATTAACAAAGTCAGAACTGTCGTAACGAAAGCTGGTGAAGACTTACGTCAGCAATATCCCATTTTAAAACATCAAAACTTTATAGGCGCAGCCATCCTTATTTTTGCGCTACTGGGAATGTTGGGTTCAGCTTGGGCGTTTGCTGTTGGCATTTTACCGGCATGGGCTTGTGTGATTTTGGTGGCGATGTTTGCTTCACTGACACATGAATTAGAACATGACCTGATTCATTATATGTATTTTAAAAAGACGCCGTGGGCTCATCATCTCATGTTGGCCTTGGTTTGGTTAGCACGTCCCAATACCATTAGTCCTTGGGCACGTCGTCGTTTGCACCTCAACCACCATAAGTATTCAGGTTCAGAATATGACTTGGAAGAACGGGGCATCAGTAATGGCATGCCTTGGGGATTACGCCGAATATTGGTCATTAGCGATCAATTGATGACGGTGTATTTGCGCCCATTTCAAATGTTCAAGATGATTAGGACATTCATTGAAAAACAACCTGAAAAAGAACGTAAAACTGCATTCTTCTCTCAACTGACTGGATTTTTCCCTTTAAGTTTTGTTTATTACGGCATTTGGTATGTATTTGTCATTTATCATGTGGTGAATGGTATTGCTCCAATGTTAGGGCAAAGTATTAGTTGGTCAGTTAATTTAGTGAAGTTAATTCCAACGATTAATTTTCTAGCTGTGGTTTGGATTATCCCGAACTTTATACGCTCTTTTTGCTTACAATTTATCAGCTCAAATATGCATTATTATGGTGATATTGACCCACGCGATGTCATTAAACAAACTCAGGTGTTAAATCCGTGGTGGTTGTTCCCAATGCAATTGTTTTGCTTTAACTTCGGTTCGACCCATGCCATTCACCATTTTGTGGTCAAAGAGCCGTTTTATATTCGTCATCTAACCGCAAAAACTGCACACCAAGTCATGCGTGAGGTTGGTGTACGTTTCAATGATTTTGGAACCTTTAAACGCATAAATCGCTGGAATTAAATCAGTACTAGCTTCAAAAAAAGCCCTCAATTGAGGGCTTTTTTATGATCGAAACTTTTATAAATTACTTGTGTGCAAAAAAATGCTTGAGCGCATCTTGCAAGGCAACTTGCCATACCGCGTAGGAATGTCCGCCGATATATGATTGGTAATGCACATCATGACCTTTATTTTTTAAATCGGCTGCAACAATAGGTGAAGTCTCTAAAATACTCAGTTCATTATTATTGCGTGAGCTTTCATAACTATTGGCAGTAATAAACCAATGCTGTTTAGGTTGTGAGGTTTTATCACGAATGATTTTACTCATGCCATTTGGGAGGTCTGTCGGCGCATTTTGCCACCAAAATGACCCAGATAACGGTACGACATGACTAATTTGATTTGGATTTTCTAAGGCTAAATAAGCTGAACTTAAACCGCCAAGACTTGACCCAAGTAGTACCGTTTTCTTCGAATCGACTTTTGCAGGTGCATTTTTTTGAATCCAAGGCATCAGTTCAGCACTAAAAAATGCTGAAAATTTTATATTTGGTGTTAATTCTTTAGGTCGTTCCTGATCGTTCGGTGGAGAAACAAAAATGGCTTGAATTGGCGGTAACTGACCTTGCTCAACTAATATATCTAATGCCTTTGGCACATTCAGCAACTCGTTATATTGCTGAGCATCAAAAAATATAGCGGTGATATAGCTTTGATTTTTCTTAGCTTTAGATTGGTAAATTTGGATTTTACGTGAGTTATTCAAAATTTTGCTGTCTAGAACAAACTCTTGTAATTGGGGCTGTTTCACATTTGGATATTGTTTTGAATCAATAAAAGGCGGGGCATCTTTAAGCGCCACTAAATTTTCATTACGCAAGCCTGACGTGTCATCACTTGCGAGATAAGTCTTTTTATTGAAAGGATCAATCCGTTGTACCTGTATCACAGCACGACGCTGCATTCTTGATTCTTTAAGTTTAGGATTCAGATGCGGACAATAATTTGACAGATAGCCTTCTAAGTTCGGTAAATCGACAGCAAAGCTATAACTGCCAATATAACGATGATCAATAATCGATTCTTTAAACCAAATATCGGTATTTGGTAGGCGTGTTAACCATTCATGGTCATTACTTGGGCCACCAATAAGGCGAACATTATGCTGCGCACCTTTCCATAAAAAAATTATACGGTCATGTTTTTCATCATAGTTTTCAATGATTGGTGTACCCATAAGCTCTACACGCTTCCAAAAATCTTCGAGAATTTGAGCATGTTGTTTTGGATTTTGATCTAACTGATGTTGTAGGTTTAATAATATTTGGCTTCGCGCTTTAACATCTTCACATGCAGCAGCATAGGGGAAATGTTTTTTTCTATTGTATCGGTTAAAGCGGGTGAATTTTGAGTTTGGGCAAAAGCAGAAGAAACAGCAATGCTAATAGAGCAAGCTAAAAAAAGTGGGGAAAGTTTTTTCATTGAAATAATAAAATAGGTAGGATGAAAACCAATAAATGATAATCATTATTAATATAAAAAACTAGCAATATGCCGCAGAATGATGCTTTTAACAAAAGAAAATGTAGAAAAATAACAATAGAGTCAATGCTTTGTTTCTTAAACTATTTAAAATAATGAAGACGACAAGCTTTAATTCATTACCCAAATATTATGCTACTCAAAGTATCAACACTGCTGCTGTTACCTGCGTTACTGATCCAAGGTTACCGTGTGAAAAAAAATACCCCACGTTTAGCAGAACCGATGGGAGAACGTTGTGGGATGAGTGGTCAGGGTAATCGACCATTATCGCTATTAATACTAGGTGATTCAGCAGCAGCAGGTGTCGGCGTCGAGCATCAGTCAGATGCGCTATTGGGACAATTGCTTAAAATTTTATCGCCTGATTATCAAGTTCACTTTTGCCTTGAAGCCACAACGGGGCTTAACAGCCAGCAAATCATCAATGCTTTGGATAATGTCACAACGCAGAACTTTGATGTCGTGATCAGCTCTGTTGGTGTCAATGATGTCACAGCATTAAAACAACCAGACCAGTGGTTGAAGCTCCAGCAGCGTTTATATCAAACTGTCGAGGAAAAGTTTCAACCACAGCTATTGATCATTTCAGGTGTGCCACCAATGGATGAGTTTCCAGCTTTACCGTTTCCATTGTCATGGCTGTTTGGACAATATTCTCAGAAGATGAATGCGCTGTTAAAAAATTTTATTAAAACAAAGCCTAATACGAGGCTAATTGAATACGATTTACAAGAATATCGTGAAAAAAATTTACAAATGGCAAAAGACGGCTTTCACCCGAGCAAAGAAATTTATCAGTTATGGGCTGAAAAAATAGCAAAACAAATCACTGAACAATTTTCATAGACATTTTATGATTCAACCACTGGGCGAAGTTAAATTTACATGAGCAAAGATATTTCAGGCGTGAATCCGCAAATCGAAACACATCCTTTAGCGCCATTTTTGCCATCAAATGGGAAACTCTTGATGTTAGGGAGTTTTCCACCTCCAAAAACCCGCTGGAAGATGGATTTTTATTATCCAAATTTTCAAAATGACATGTGGAAAATCTTTGGCCTATGTTTTTTTCAGGATAAAAATCATTTTCTCAATCTAGAGAGCAAGACTTTTAAAGAACAGCTCATTCGAGATTTTTTAAATGAAAAAGGTATAGGCATTTTTGATACTGCCTATCAAGTGATTCGTTTGAAAGGTAATGCATCAGACAAGTTTTTACAGATTTATCAGCCAACCGATATTGCGAAGTTACTCACGCAGATGCCGAATTGCCGCAGTATTATGACGACGGGAGACAAGGCGACTGATACGTTGATGCTCTCGATGCCAGAAAATACTGAAAAACCACGCATTGGGCATGCTGTTCGTACCGAATTTGCAGGCAGAGATTTGACTTTATACCGTATGCCGTCATCATCTAGAGCTTATCCACTAGCATTGGAAAAAAAAGCCGAAGCGTATAGTAAATTATTTAAAGAAATTGACTTACTATAAGAAAGCTTTGGTGTAATCTTTTATCAATGGTTGCTTTCCTTAGAAAGATGATTTAGGCATCATTGCAGGATATTGTACCCATTTGAAGTCATGTACAGAAAAATCACGCACTTGATGAAAATTATTCCAAATTAGGCGGCTACCTTTAGTCCATTTTAATGCCTTAATTCTTTGTTGAACCAAAGCGAATTCTGTTTCACTTGCTGGCCGTAACTCACCAATTTCAGCATATAGGCGTATCCCTGGATATTCTTGAAATTGACCATTGATTAATGATTTTAGCCAAAAGGCTTTGCTGCTATTTATCGCTTGTATGCAGGCTTTTGGATTCATTGTTAAATTATCCCGCAGTGACGCTGAATAAGTATCAAAGAAGAAACCTGAAAAGGTTGATTCATGTAAAAATAAAGTGCCAATTGGGGTGATTGTTGGTTGGTAATTTTGATCAACCGTAGCAATCGAGCAATGCATAGACGCACGTTGGGCATTTGCAACGACTTTACGAATTTGAGTCCAATTCTGATGATTCATGATTTTGCCTTTTTTATTATTGTCTATGCATATCACTCTATCAGAGTTTTTCACTATTTTTGTGCTAAACAATGGCAATAAACTGGTCATTCATGCCACTGTATTTGCTTTAAAATTAGGCAATTTAAAAAATATTTAAGCGTACTTTTTAGCTAGAACAACACAGCTCACTACAGCTAAAGATACCGCAATCATCAGTAGGCTAATCTGTTCATTTAATAATACGGCGCACAGCATAAGGCCAATAAAGGGCTGTACTAGCTGGATTTGACCGACTTTGGCAATTCCACCCAAAGCTAAGCCTTTGTACCAAAAAAAGAAGCCGATTAACATGCTGAACAATGACACATACGCTAAGCCAATATATGCGCTGAGAGGAATATGTTGAAAATCGTTTGGGAAATAGAGCCAGCAGAGTGGCAGCATCAGTGGCAAAGCAATGATTAAAGCCCAGCAAATGACCTGCCATCCACCTAAAGCTCTAGACAGTACGCCACCTTCGGCATAGCCCAATCCGCAGAGCAGAACAGCAATAATCATATAGATGTCACCGAGAGAAATTCCTTTAACACCAGATTGATGTAGCATGAAAAAGATGACTAAAGCACTGCCTGCACTTGCAAACAGCCAAAAGGCATTTTTAGGGATTTCTTTGGCACGTAGCACTGCAAAAAAAGCCGTGGCCAATGGTAGTAAAGCTACAAAAATTAAAGAGTGAGCCGCAGTTTCTGTTTGTAAAGCCAGTGCCGTAAATAATGGAAAACCAATGACAACACCTGTTGAAACAATACATAAGGATTTAATTTGCAGCATAGATGGCTTAGGCTGCTTTAAAACGAATAAAAGTATCAATGCTAAAATAGCTGCAATACAGGCGCGAGCGCGTGTCAGAAATTCGGGGCTAAAGCCTTGAACGGCAACACGGGTTGCAGGCATAGAACCTGCAAAAATAACAACGCCAATAAAACCGTTGAGCCAGCCCTGATGAACTTCTTTGAGGTCAAATTGCATGTTCATTCCATATTTTTGGTCTAAAGATATGTAATAAAATTTATACCGTACTGTATGACTGAAATAGATACAGTCAAATACAATTAAAAAGAACTGTTATGGATAAAATACCCATACAATTTGCATCTATAGCCATCTTTGAATAAGCTGTAAAGCCAAGATTTAGAACGATTAATAGACTGAACTGTCAGTTAATAAGTTCAAAGTGTGTCGTAATATTTCACTAAAACTGCATGAATAAGGAAATGAAAAGATGACAAAAATCGAATGGGTCATGCAGCAAGTCCAAACACTGATCGATCAGAAACAGCTTTCTGAAGGCTGCCGCATTCCTTCGGTACGTCAATTTTCCCAACAGTTGGGCTGTTCGGTTTCAACTGTTGTAGAAGCCTATGCACGGTTGGTCAGTAGCGGTGTATTGGAGTCAAGAATTGGAGCTGGCTATTATGTCTGCAAACGTTCTACTGCAAATGTTTTATTAAGTGAGCATGCTATTGAATATAACCGAGAGGTCGATCCGTTGTGGATTTCACGCCAATCGCTAGATGCTCATGAAGGTATGCTGATTCCCGGTTGCGGCTGGCTGCCAAAAGAATGGATGCCAGAGCAGACTTTACGTAAAGCCTTAAAAACGGCTGCTAAATCTGATAGCAGTTTCTTAATAGATTATTCGGCGCCACACGGTCATACAAATTTACGCCGCTATATTGCTCGTAAAGGTGAGGTTTATGATGTAATGCTTAATTTGAAGCAGATTTTCATTAGTGATTCTGCAACACATTCTATTGATCTGATTTTTCGGCATTTACTTAAAACTGGTGATACGGTTCTGATCGATGATCCATGTTACTTTAATTTTAGGGCACTGATTAAGGCACATGGGCTGAATTGCATTACATTACCGTATGGCAAAAATGGTCCAGATGTAGAAGTATTTAAGCAAGTGCTGCAGTTTCAGCCCAAAATCTATTTAACCAACTCAGGCATACACAACCCAACTGGTGCAGCACTTTCTATGCAAACGGCATTTGAAATTGCTAAATTGGCAGAGCAAAGTGGGTTAATCATCGTTGAAGATGATATTTTTGCCGAATTTGAGTATCTACATGCGCCACGTTATTTAACTTTATTGGGTTTAAAGCAGGTAATTCAAATTGGCAGTTTTACCAAAACGCTTTCTGCTGCGGTGCGCTGTGGTTATATCATTGCTCACGAATCAATAATTGATCAGCTGATTGATTTGAATATTGCAACTCATTTTAATACCAGTCATTTAAATGCAGAGATTATTTATCAAGCCCTTATGGACAGTAGTTATATAAGGCATATTGAATGGGTCAAAAAACAGCTACAAAAACATATGATGGATGCCGTAAAGAAACTTGCAGCTCTAGACATTCATCCAGTCGTTATGCCCAAAGCTGGCATTTTTTTATGGTGTCAATTACCTGCAAATATTGATGCAGCACAACTATCAAAAAGCTGTTTGACGCAAGGTATCATTCTTGCACCAGGCAATTCATTCAGCTCAGCACAGAACGCAGGGCAATACATGCGTTTTAATGTCGCGCAGTGCATCGACAAAAAAGTATTTGATGTTTTGCAGCAGTGTCTGAATGAGCTGAAATTGCAAGATACAGCTTAACTAAAAAATGATGCAGATTTCAGGTCTGTGATTGATTACCTTTTTTCAGGCCAAACAGTTTTTCAGGCGAGGTATTTAGCCATCATACTCAACATAATCCCAAAGGTTTAATCGCGCTTTAATTTCTTTGCGAATATTAGGCAGCATAGGCAGTAATGTGCCATCAATCCATAAACTCAGTGTCTGGGATGAAACTTTTTTGTTTGCATCATCTACAATTTGCGCACCTCTCACGATCACCAAAGTTTCTTCGCTAGCTGCAGTTTCAATGCCTTTAAATAAAAGCTGTAATTCATGACCTGTATCTTGAATTAACCATTCCAACTCAATTTGGATATTGTGATTAGATTTAAGCACAGCTTGGCCTTCAATCATGTCATTGTCAGATAAGCAGTCATGCTCAACCCGAACTTTCGACAAAAACCATTCTTGATGTCCAAGTTCAGGAAGTGTCGTAAAAGGCGTTAAAATATCACTTAAATTAAATTGGCGGCTTAAATCAAAAAATTGCATTAGAAAACTTTAGGAGGAGATAAAACAAAATAAGAGGTGGATGTTAAAGCATCATCAAGTGTGAGTAAAACCTTTGCTTTTATTGAGATATTTTATGTATAAATAGCATTCAGTCTATCTAAATTAAGTCTAAGAAAATGAATTGCGAAAATAATATTCACATAAATGATGTGCACAGCCCCATAGACTTAAAAGATCCAATCGAAGCTAAACAATGGGCTGCTGAAGTCAATCTTAAACGTCCATGGCGTTATGACATCTTTCAAATGTATGTTGACTCTATTTTGGCTTTCAACCCGAATGCGCACGTGCTTGAACTCGGTTCAGGCCCAGGCTATTTGGCTGAGTTTTTAATCAATCATTGTCCAAATATTCACTACACTGCATTTGATTTTTCCGAAGCTATGCATGACTTGGCAAAAGAAAAACTAAGTGCAGCGCAACGCTTAAAATGTAATTTTATAACAGGGGATTTTAAACAATCTAATTGGGAAGAGTCACTTCAGTTTAATCAAAACAGCACCTTTGATGTGATTATTATTCATCAGGCCTTACATGAATTGAGACATAAGGCGTATGCAGCAGAGTTTCATCGGACTGTAAAAACGTTGTTAAATACACAAGGCGTGTATTTTGTATGTGATCATTTATATGCACCACATGCACAGCAAAATCATGAGTTGTATATGTCAGTTGAGGAACATTTAGCCGCGCTGAAAGCAGCCAAATATGGGCAAGTGGAATTTCTTGGCGAAATCAATGGCTTGGTTGTTTTCAAAAGCCAGCACTCATATTAACGAGACTGACTAAGACCGTTTTTGACTTGATCGAACTTATCAGATTATTTCAATAAATAGCCTCGACGAGGGCAATTCAATCATTTATCAGTACGTTGTCATTACATCATCCATTCAATCGGGAGGTATGACACTGCTTTTATACTAAATCGTTGGAATCGAGTTGTTTCAGGTTCATGGGTATAGGTTTTGGTTTTTCCATTTTTTTGATGCTCTAACCAAATGATTTCGCCGTTTTCATCCAGTTTTAATTCATACGCAATTTGCGGTAAATATTGGTTTAATGCGGCAGAAATATCGTTTTGTAATCGATCAGACTTAACGACAAGGCCAACTTCCGAATTTAAATTTGCGGAACGTGGATCAAAGTTAAATGATCCAATAAACACCATTCCGTCGATATCGAAAAATTTTGCATGCAAACTAGAGGCATTTTTGCCTTTTGCAGGGATGATATTTCCAGTTATGACCTCATACCATGTGCGTTTTGAACGCTCTATATAAGGTTTAAATTCATATAGTTTCACGCCATTTTCAAGTAAATCTTTGCGATATTTTTGATAAAACGCATGAACGACAGCGACGTCATTGGCTAAAAATGAATTGGTTAACACACGGACTTCTACATTTTTGCCTGCAAGACCCGTCAAAAAGTCAGTTCCTTGTTGCGTGGGAACAAAATAAGCTGAAACCAATTCCATACGTTCCTTGGGCTGTCCCATCAAAGTAGAAAATTGGTTATAAATTAATTCTTGCTCTTTAGCCTCACCACGAATTTTATTCGGACTATCCGCAATGAAATGTGCTTCGGCCCAATTCACCGGTATTAGTTTAAGCTGAGCCGCCAGTTGTTGCTGTGCATAGTTAATGCGCTGTTGATCTTTAGTCAACGTTGTAGAGTTTTCTTGGTATTGTTGTCTTAATTGACTTAATTCTTCTTTTGTACCTGCACCAATCCATTGCTGAACAGAATAACTTAAATCATCATTCCAAAAGTTCAAAAACACCTGATTGGCTTGTTGAATGGCTTCGCCATAGAAAAGGATATCCAAATCTGTAAATTGAAAACTTTCACTGGCATCAAAATATTCATTACTGATGTTACGACCACCAGTTACGCCCATAAAACCATCGGCAATAATTAATTTATTATGCATACGCTGGTTAATGTGCTTTAAGCGAAATGCATAATCAATGACACGTAAATTTCTGAATTTATAGGGATTAAACAGTTTGATTGAAATGTTGGGATGAGCTGAAAGGGATTGTAAGGTCGGATCGAGTTTCGTCCCGTTTTGATCATCAATTAGTAGCCTGACTGTTACCCCACGGTCAGCGGCATGCAGTAATTCTTGAAACATCAGATGCCCAATAGCATCATTTTCCCAAATATAATATTGCAAATCGATGGTGTATTTTGCATTTCGAATCAAATGTAGGCGAGAAGCAATGCTTAAGAAGGCATCATCTAATGCTAAATAAGCCGTTTGTTTTTGTTGTAATTTTTCTAAGTCTGTAGCTGACGTAATCCATTTGTCTGCATGCGATTGTATAGGGACATCTTTTTTTGACTGATTGCTAGGTAAGCTGCATCCAGTTAATAGGCTGATCGAAACAGTTAAACCGACAGTACAACTTATTTCACGTAATTGTATCATTCGAATAGCATTAATCATTCCTTAAAAAATTCATCATAACATCATGTTTTAAGGTTGTATCTAGGCTTAAAAAGAGGTTACTGTAGCTCATCTGTTACTATAAGCCATACAGGATGTTTTTAGACATGAAATCACGTGCAGCCGTTGCTTTTGGACCGGGTCAGCCTTTAGAAATTGTTGAAATTGATGTGGCACCACCTAAAGCTGGTGAGGTTTTAGTCAAAATTAGCCATACAGGTGTGTGTCATACAGATGCATTTACATTGTCGGGTGATGATCCTGAAGGCGTATTTCCAGCAATTTTAGGGCATGAAGGTGCAGGTGTTGTGGTTGAAGTCGGTGAAGGTGTGACTTCAGTGCAACCAGGTGATCATGTTATTCCACTTTATACCGCAGAATGTGGTGAATGTTTATTCTGTCAATCGGGTAAAACAAATCTTTGTGTATCTGTACGAGCGACACAAGGGAAAGGTTTAATGCCGGATGGCACAACACGTTTTTCGTATAATGGTCAGCCGATTTATCACTATATGGGCTGTTCAACATTCTCTGAATATACTGTGGTTGCAGAAGTGTCTTTGGCAAAAATTAACCCTGAAGCGAACCACGAACATGTATGTTTGTTGGGTTGCGGCGTAACAACAGGCCTTGGTGCAGTTAAAAATACCGCTAAAGTTCAGGAAGGTGACTCAGTTGCAGTCTTTGGTTTAGGTGGTATTGGTTTGGCTGTGGTACAAGGTGCTAAAAAAGCCAAAGCAGGTCGTATCATTGCCGTAGATACCAATCCTGACAAATTCAAACTGGCTGAAGAATTTGGCGCTACAGATTTTGTTAATCCAAAAGATTATGAACGTCCTGTACAGGAAGTGATTGTAGAAATGACGGGCTGGGGCGTCGACCATTCATTTGAATGTATTGGCAATACCAATGTGATGCGCTCTGCTTTGGAATGTGCTCACCGTGGTTGGGGTCAATCTGTGATTATTGGTGTGGCAGGTGCAGGTCAAGAAATTTCAACCCGTCCATTCCAATTGGTTACTGGTCGTACTTGGAAAGGCACTGCATTCGGTGGTGTTAAAGGTCGTTCACAATTACCGGGTATGGTAGAAGAAGCCATGTCAGGTGAGATCAAACTTGAACCATTCGTGACCCATACCATGGGGTTGGATAAAATCAATGAAGCGTTTGATTTAATGCATGAAGGTAAATCAATTCGCTCTGTTGTGCATTTTGAAGACTAAACATTGATTTAAATATTATTGATTTATCTACTAATCATTAAATATTAATGCGTTAACTTTCACTGTTTTAAAAACTAGGCTTTGGCCTAGTTTTTTTTATTTGTGTTGTTACGACAAATCAGAACTTCAAATTTGGATTTGCAAAAAGTGACAGATTGTTAGACATAAAATGATAAAAAATGCCAAATGATAGATTTTGTCCCGAATTCACATGGTGGGGAATTAGCACTAAACTTAATGTAAGCATAATTTAAAAAACAAATGTATATTAATGCATTATCCGAGGCAAAAAATGACAACTACAAGTTACAAGCCTGAGTGGATTCGGGAAGATTTTATTGATTTTATTGCAGAAAAATTTGATGCAATTTGGGCCTACAAACGTGTAAAAGCACAATTAGTCAAATCACGTTGTGTGGGGATCGGGTTTTATGAACTGAGTTTTTTAGCGAATCAAAATTTTAAAGCAGCAAACTATCGACCAGGCCAATGTGTTCTGGTGACAGTTGTCAAAGATGGTGTACGTCATCAACGTAGCTATAGCATCGTCGAAATCAATACATCAGGTCATGTGGTGATTGCCGTCAAACAACAAGGCAAAGTGTCCAACTGCCTGACGCAATTAAAAACAGGTGATGTTGTTGAATTATCCCAACCGCAAGGTGTGTTTGGTCTAAAGCTAAATTCGGATCGCCCAATTTTACTGCTTGCTTCAGGGAGTGGTATTACCTCAATCATGGCTTTGTTTAAACAAGCCATTCAGCTTGGACGTACAGTTGACCTGATTTACTTCAATCGAGATGATGCTTATTTGGATGAATTGATTCAACTAGCGAAGCAATCTAACCATGTACATTTACATGCGATTAATACGCTGAAAACCAAATTGCATATCTCACCAGAGGTGCTAAATCACATGGTTCCTGATTTTAAGCTGCGAGATTGCTATGCCTGTGGTGCAACGCCAATGATGCAAAGCATTGAGCAACTGTATCGTGAGTTCAAGCTTTCAGATTATTTATACACTGAATATTTTCAAATGATTGCTGATGATTCAGTACCTGCTCAACCTGTCACTTTTAGTTTAGCCCAGCAAGATTTTTTAGCAGAAGGTAACTTACTTGAAAGTGCTGAAAAAGCCGGTTTAAAACCTGCGCATGGCTGTCGGATGGGTATTTGTAATACCTGTTCGTGTACCAAATTACAGGGTTCAGTGAAAAACTTACTCACTGGCGAAATTGATCATGCGAATAACACACAAATCAAGTTATGTGTCTCTCAGGCAATTTCACCCGTACGCATTCAACTCTAACCCAAGCCGCATAAAAACAAATCAGGGGCGTCATCATGAATCAATCGATATATATTAGTCCGAATAGTAAGTCACGTTATTTATCACCCGAACAAACTGCTGAATTTGGCGAAAAAGTTGAGCAAATTCGCCGTGAAATCATCCAGAGTGTGGGTGAAAAAGATGCAGCGTATATTTATAAAATTCGCAATTTTGTCCGTTATAGCGAGATCGCATCTCGTGGCATGTTGATGTTTGCAGGCTGGATTCCACCAGTGTGGTTACTCGGCACAGGCCTATTGGGTATTTCTAAAATCGTAGAGAACATGGAACTCGGACACAATGTGATGCATGGTCAGTTTGATTGGTTAAATGACCCGAGTTTAAATGGTGCTAATTATGATTGGGATACCATTGCCACGGGCCAAGACTGGAAATATACCCATAACTATGTGCATCACACCTATACCAATATTGTCGGTATGGACCATGATGTCGGCTATGGTTTAATTCGTGTGAGTGAATCGCAAAAGTGGGAGCCACGTTTTCTTTTTAATATCCCACTGGCTGCCCAACTCATGGTTTTCTTTGAGTGGTATGTCGGCATTCAACGTTTACATTTAGAAGATGTTATCGCGTATAAAACCAAAACTTGGAAAGATGTATGGCATGAAGCGGCCGATGTACGTCAGAAAATTAAGCGCCAAGTGATTAAAGATTATGTGTTTTTCCCGCTTATTGCAGGTCCCAATGCAATTCCTGTATTTGCAGGAAATGCTGTAGCCAACGTGATTCGTAGCTTATGGGCTTCCGCTGTCATCTTTAATGGACATTTTACTGAAGATGCGGAAAACTTTGAGATGGACAATACCGAAAATGAAACTCGAGCAGAATGGTATCTCCGTCAAATTCGTGGCTCAAGTAATTTTAGTGGAACGCAATGGTTACATATACTCAGTGGTAATTTGAGTCACCAAATTGAACACCATTTATTTCCAGATATGCCTGCGAATCGCTATGCAGAAGCCGCACCTAAAATTAAAGCACTTTGTGAGGAATATAGTATTCACTATAACGAAGCCAGTTTTATCAAACAGTTTGCTAGCGTTTGGGTTCGCCTCGCGAAATGCTCAGTGCCGAATGACTGGAGAGCCGAAATCAAGGAACGTTCAGCATCACTTCAACAGCATGTTAAACAAAAAATCATGAAGAAAATCGGGCGTTAAAACACAGTATTGTTTAGCAATATTGTCCTAAGAGATCTTAAATTAGAAGCTGAAGCTACGTATTAACATCAGAAACGCAATTTGATTCAAATAAAAGAACGATACACGGTAACGTCATCTGCAACTGTTTGAGACAGGACTACTTCTCATCAAAAATGCTTTTGCGATACTTTGAATAATTTGACGCTAGTGAACGAGTTTTGTCGGTGAGGTGCATTGCACTGCAAGATGGTTTCCTTGCGAAGCTTTGCTTCTCATTTTGCCTAATGAGAAACATCGTTTCGTAAGAGCACCTCCAGCCGAAGGCTAATCTCTTTATCTAAACCCTAGATGTAAGACTCCGTCGAATAGACTGAAAAAGCATTTTAAAAATGCGAAATTACTTTTACGTGCGTAATATCAGTTAAATAAGAACGATTTCTAAAGCAGCAAATTCGCCAAAGTAGCGTTCATCTACTTTGGCTTTTTTAGATCTTTCTAAAGAGTAAGAGCTATTCAACTAATTGGACGCTACTCTGAATGCCACAAGATTCTACAAAATAAGCATCATGTGAAACGAGGATCACCGCACCTGTATAATGCTGAATGGCTTGAGCCAATAACATTCTAGACTCTATATCTAAGTGATTTTCAGGTTCATCTAACAATAAAAGCTCAATATTCGGTGTTAAATAATTTAAGCCTAACAAGGTCACTTTTAAACGCTCACCACCACTTAAACAGTGAAATGGCAGTTCCGCTTTTTGACCACGGATTCTAAGTTGACCGAGTTGATTACGCCATTCCGTTGACGAAACCTCAGGATTAAACTTTGCCAAATTGTCCAAAACACTCAGTTCAGGTGATAAATTACTCAAGTTTTGATCTAAATACAGGGTATGCACAGACAAAAACGTTTCATGGCTAGACTGTGATGTGGTCTGACTCAGATACTTTAGAAATGTAGATTTACCAATACCATTTTTTCCTTTTAAATGAATTTTTTCACCTGCCTGTAAGGCCAAGTCAAAAGGCTGGTGCTGAGATATTTTGCTATGAAAATGTTTAACTCTTAAGATTTCTCCAGTTTTTTCAGCGCGATGTTGAAAAACAAATTGCTGCTCTTTGACATGCTCAAGTTGTTGCTGTGATTGAAGCAGTTGGGTTCTCTTTTCTTCCAATTGCTTCTGCTGTTGTGTTTGAACTGTTGCGAGGTTTTGACCGGCTTGTTCCTTTTTAAAATCGAGTAACACTTTGGCTTGGGAGCCCGACTTGCGTAGTGCATGACTTTGTTGTTCTCGTTTTTGTGCTTTCATTTGTGTTTCGTGTTGCTGTAATTTGAGCTGTTTTAACTCACGTTTATGCTGTAAAGCATTACGTTGTAAGGCTTTATTTTGCAGATCATTTTGTTGAACGTAGTCTTCATAGTTACAAGTAACATGCGTGACTCCAAACTCATTTAAAGCGTAGATATGCTCTACATGTTGCAGCAACTCTCGATCATGACTGACAAAAAATGCACCGGCAGGATGGTTTTTTAAGCGATCGATGAGCCATAAACGTGAAGATACATCTAAATGATTACTTGGCTCATCCAAAAGCAAATAATGGTCGGGTTTTAAAAATAATGCACACAATGCCAATTTGGTTTTTTGACCTTCACTCAGCTGAGCGACTGGGAAATTTAAATCTGTTGGAAGTGAAGCCTGCTTAAGTTGTTGCTGCCAAAGTGTAGGAAGGTGCCACTGGTTTTCAGTCAGCTCAAAGTCTTCAAAACTGGCATTGCCTATTTCGATACGTTGAAATGCGTCATATAAATTTTCCACACCGAGTGCAGAAGCAATCGTGTCAGCTTCTAGTCGAGTAAATTGTGATAAATAGGCATGTGGTACATTCCATGAAATTTCCCCTTCGTATGGGAGATCTTTCAGATTTTGCTGATGTAAAATTTTAAGGATGCAGGACTTTCCTAAACCATTGCGACCAATACATGCCGAAAGCTGTTGTTGATTGAGGTTAAATTTCAGGTTTTTAAAAAGTGTTTTGGATGGAAATTCCAAACTTAATTGGGAAATTGTACAAGCTGTTTGAGTCATAGATGCACCTTGCGATAGCAAAGATGCGCAATACAAATAACTAATTTTATTCTATAAAAAAGACAATATTTGAGAAAATGCAGTCGAAGTCATTAGCCATGTGTTCGCACATCAAAAAAATGGATTTGATGATGAAAAAAACAGGGCTTACTTCATTGGCAAATACTCGAATTAAAAATAAATGGAAAAAAGCTTAAGACAGCCTAATGTTGTGCAGTCTAATAAATGTTTATTTATTAATCAATACATCAAATTTTAAAAGTAGGTCGCAATAATTGAAAGTAGAGTTATTTAATACAACAAAATAGCAAAAAACTATTGTCAAACTGCTGAATACAGCGTATTTTAATTTTCAGACAGATACTTTTTGATGAAATCAAGATGTTAAAGCAACCTTTAATCTCAAACGCATATTATTACTTTTGGCAGTTTAGATAATTGCCTGAACGCGTTCGGGCATGAAAAAGGTTGCCCACCAAGTTTATACCTGATCGGCAACCCTGATCAGGTTTTTTTATGTCTTGATTTTTATAATATTTTTGGAGAAATCTCATGTTTACAGTAAAAAATTCATATTTTAGCAACGGTTATTGGTTTTACTTTAGTCAGTCTATGTCTAAAGCCTTGAAGTCCCAAAGTCCCATAACGCTCAGATAAAAGATCGGACTGTTTGTGTACACAGTCCAAAGGAATAAAACCAATGAATGCGCTAAATACAGCTTTACAACAAACTCAAAATTCAGAAATTCAACAGAAATCTACGCAGTCGAAAGAAATACTTTTGAGCTTGCCTCATCAACTGAAACAACAATTACCTTTATCTGCTCAATCAGCGGAACAAATTGCTGCACATCGTGTAACGATTCAAAATATTTTGACGGGTCAAGATCCGCGTCTAATGATTATTACAGGCCCATGTTCAATTCATGATCCAATTGCTGCTTTGGAATATGCCGAAAAATTAAAACAATTACAGACACAAGTTTCAGATCAAATTTTTCTTGTGATGCGCGCATACATTGAGAAACCACGAACTACAGTGGGCTGGAAAGGCTATATGTATGACCCAAGTTTAGATGGTTCATCTAATATGCAGTTGGGCTTAGAAAAATCACGTGAGCTGTACTTACAAATTATTGAAATGGGTTTGCCGATCGCCTCTGAAATTTTAAGCCCAATGGCGACGGGTTATTTTGATGACCTTTTGGCTTGGGGTGCAATCGGTGCGCGTACCAGCGAATCACAAATTCATCGTGAAATCTCAAGTCATATGCCATACAGCATCGGTTTCAAAAACGGTACAGATGGCTCAATCCAAATTGCTCTAGATGCTATTCAATCTGCTTCGCATCCACACCAGTTTTTAGGTATGAGTCAAACTGGCTTACCGTGTGTTTTAGAATCTGTTGGCAACCCGCAAGCACATTTGATTTTACGTGGCTCCAATACAGGTCCAAATTATAGTTTGGCTGAAATAGACAAAATTCGCAGTAAAGTAAAAGGCGATTTACCAGCTTTAGTGATCGATTGTAGTCATGGTAATAGCCATAAAGACCCAATGAAGCAACCTGAAGTATTACGCACAATTGTTGCGGAGCGTGAGCATACCCAAGTGCGTGGTGTGATGTTGGAAAGTCATTTAGTGGATGGTAATCAAAAAATTAGTTGTGACATGACTTATGGTCAATCTGTAACAGATGGATGCTTAGGTTGGGACAAAACCATTGATTTGATTCAACAGGTTGCGAATGAACTTCGTGCATCACAAATCAAACGTAGTGCTTAACAATCCAGAGCATACTCAGTCTGAATTGATTTAGCCCAAAGCCTTAGAACATTGATTGTTCTAAGGCTTTTATTTTGAAATTTACTTTATTGTTTACTGCGATATAAAAATTGAAAAATGGCATATTTCCTAGAATATATACTGATAATTCAGTATTTTATGTTTGAGTGAATCACACTTTTTATGCACAATAATATCTAAGCCCAATACAGCGCCTGAAATAATGACAATCTGTGCTTGGGTGTTTGAAATTTTATATTGGGGAAGTTGATGTACACTGCTGAATTGTTGGAAGAAGCACGCCGTTTTATGTTCCACATGTTAACCAAAGTGGTTGAATATGGGGGTTCTGATTTATTTATTACGGCAGATTTTCCACCAAGTATTAAACATCAAGGCATGATGAAACTCTTTGGGCAGCAAGAACTTGATGCTGAGAAAACAAAGCTTTTCGCCTATAGTTTGATGAATGAGAAGCAGCGCAAAGAGTTTGAAACAGAACTAGAATGTAACTTTGCGATTAGTGTGCCAAACGTTTCGCGTTTTCGTGTCAATGTATTTCAGCAACAGTTACATGTGGGTATGGTCATTCGTACCATTACGGCAGAAATTCCAAATTTTGAAAAGCTTAAATAACCGGCTTCGCTTAAGCACGTGATTATGGAAAAACGTGGTTTAGTTTTAGTGGTTGGAGGTACAGGTTCAGGAAAATCAACCTCTTTAGCGGCGCTGATTGATTATCGAAATGAAAATAGTGCAGGCCATATCATCACTGTTGAAGACCCAGTGGAATATGTTCATAAACATAAAAAATCCATGATTACACATCGTGAAGTCGGTGTAGACAGTCATTCGTGGCATAACGCCTTAAAAAACACTCTAAGACAAGCGCCAGATGTGATTTTAATCGGTGAAATTCGTGACACCGAAACCATGGAACATGCGATTGCCTTTGCTGAAACAGGGCATTTATGTGTAAGCGTCCGCTGAACACACCTTCTGAATTCATCCTATAAGCCTTAATTTAGTCCCCACTTAGAAACAAGTGGGGACTTAAATTTATGACTACAAATAATCAGACATCCATCGCATCTCTTGCGAAAAAACGAAGAACATACAGTGCTGAATTTAAACAGCAGATCGTTCAGGCTTGTAAAGCACCGGACGTTTCAATTGCTTCAGTCGCTTTGCAACATGGATT
>NZ_VPCH01000018.1:0-60869 GCF_013418285.1 Acinetobacter sp. YH12152 | reverse complement strand
ACCCTTTGAGCAGATATGGATATTTACGGTGAGCTTGATTAGCCTGGCTTAAATTTGGTTTGCAATATAACGCCTGAATACCCATTTTCTTCATTAAAGTACGTGTATGACGTCGTCCTATATGATGTCCTTGACGATTCAACAAATCACGCATCATACGACTGCCTGCAAAAGGATATTGCATATGTAATTCATCAATACATCGCATCAGCTTCAGATCTGATGCACTCACAGGTTTTGGGCGATAGTAATAACAACCACGGGAGACTTTCAGCAGCTTAGCTTGCTTAGATACTGAAATCTGAAGTGAGTCGTCGATTAACTTTTGTGGTTGAAGCGGCCCAGTTTCTTCAACACACCTTCTAAAAAATCAATTTCTAATGCCTGCTCACCGATTTTTGCATGTAGTTTTTTTAGATCGATGGGTGGTTCTGTTGGAGCTTTTGATTGATCGAAAGCTTGCGAGGAAGCTGAGATCAATTGATTTTTCCAGTCAATAATTTGGTTTTGATGAACATCAAACTCAGCACTCAATTCAGCAAGTGTTTTTTCTGCTTTAATCGCAGCAAGTGCTACCTTAGCTTTAAAATCATTTGAATGATTTCTTCTTGGTCTACGTGCCATAAAATACTCCATATATTGATGTTTATAACATCATTTGAGGAGCAGAATATCACTTATAGGAGTTGTTCAAATTTACGGATCCATCTCTCAACCAATTACTTTTGATAATTCTGACATTTGGAACAAACTGCTCAAAAAAAAGAAATATCACTAATTGAGGACTAAACATCCACGGACTATAATCCTCTTTTACTTTCTAAAGGTTTCCAAAATGATGAAGTTTAATATTCCATTGGCTGACCAATTTCTTGAAATAATAAAAAATTATGAAATTGAGGATTGGGAAGCCAAATGTTTTTGGGAGATTATTAGACAATCAGATCAGTTGGATTCATCCAATGTTAAAAGCTTACGAGAAGATATGTATGCAGCTATAAAATTATTATCGAAAAATGACTACTTGGTTGCTCAAAGATCGCTATTTAAGAAAAAATCTTACTTATATAGTGAAACTCAAAAAATAAAAGAATTGAGAAAACAGTTGATCAACAATGAAGAAAAAAATCCATTAAATATTCAAAAAAATCAACTAAACAAAGAGTTAAAATTTCTAATAAAACAGGCTGAATTCATTGATGAATTAAGTTTATCTTACCCAGAATTATGCAGTTCAATTAAAAAATATAAAGAAGAGATTGTTTCTCAAATTGATTTTTGCAAAGTGAAAATTAAAACAATAGAAAATATACTCAAGATAGGCTGTGTTGCACAAAGATCTTGATAATTATTTAGTAAAAAATATAACGAAAAAAACATGTCGCCATTTTTTTTTAATTTTTTTTAGATATCTGCCTATTATCAAATCTCACTATTACTTAATTGGTAAATATTATGTCTAAAAAATCTACTAGCAATCACAATGCAGATATTAGTAATGCAAATAAAGGAACATCAGGTACTAATCGTACATATGATCAGAATCAAGGTAACCGTGGTACACAACTAAATCCACAAGTTAAAAAGTAAAAAGTCAGCTAGGTACTTAAAAGTACCTAGCTAAAACCTTTAAAGAAGTTGAATAAATTATGAAATCTGTTGCTTTTCCTTCACAAGGCGATTTATTAAAGTTTTTTTATAATGCTACTGGCCTCATCCCGACAAAAGGTGAAGAAATTTTAGATATTTCTATTAAACCTAAAAGCTTGCATAAAAATCTAAAGCGTTTAGCAGAAGAAAAAGAATGTAACTTCTTAGAAAATTTTAATCATTACAGTGAGGAAATATTCTCTTCACTTTCATCTCTTGTTGTGGAGGACAAATTTAAAAAAATTATTGTAAATCCAATAGTTGACTTATTTGAAGGCTATTTAAGAATAATATTACAAGAGCATACGTTTTTAGATAAAAAACAAAATATAGAAAATCTTATTGAAAGATTCATTGTTGATATTGCACGTCTATGTTTCCCTTCAGAAATTTACTACAAATATCTATTAAATGACTCGTATCCTGAAGCACCCGACTTATTAAGTTGGTTAGACAATTCAGACAAAAATCCTTTAGTCCATGCTATGACTTGGATTTATGATTCCGAAAAAATTACATATCAAACATTTCATCAACTTGATGATGTAGATCAAACTGATAAAGACTTAAATAATGTCAAAAATTGGTTAACTGGAAAAGTTCAACTGCCGAGTACATCTCAAATTCTCAGCACCTTCCATAGAGCTTTTAAAAAACAAAGGATTAATACTAAATTAGCAGATACATATACCCTATTTCTTTTAATCGCTAGATTCCTGACCTACTGCAGTAATATATTGTCATCAACATATGGTGATTCTTTTAAAACACGATATATAGGTTTATTCATACAAGCTTATTCTGCAGTAAAAAGAGATTTTCTCATTTTATTTGAGGAACCTATTAAAGAACTAAATTCAATGAGCTTAGAAGAAAAAGAGTTTTTTTTGACTGAGCTTCTTATTGCTTATGATCAGAGATGTCATAAAAATCTTTTAGAAATGCAGGAAAAGTTTACTGTTAGCCAATTATTAGAACTTTGGATACCTAAAGATAAACCTTATCATTCAGCAACTGTACGCATACATCGGTACTTAGGGTTAACAGGAAAAGCTGAAAAAATAATGAAACCCCTTGAAGAAAATATTGAGAATATGATTCATGGTTATCAGCTTATAAAGGGTTCGGAATCAAATTATGAAGTGTGGTTAGAACAATACAATAGAGTTAATAATGACTCTCTCAGCCCATGGCTTAAAAATTGGGTTGATGCAGTCTTTCTATTTGAACATAAAGAATATTCTCAATCTCTTGAAAATATGCGAAGCGCCTTCGACACAATACGTTATACAGCAGCAAATAAGATGATAGAGTTCTTAGAATCTTATATGATTATCAGTCTTTTAGTAGATAATAAAAGAGGATGGAAAGACTTTAAAAGGGCCTTTAAATGGGGAGTCTTTATGAATAATTTTGGAGATCTTAAACCTTTTTATTTGGTTTCTGAAGAAACAGAAATTAGAAGTATTTTTGAAGAAAAACTGATAGTAATTTCTAAGTTTGAAAATATAAGAGATTTAAAAACTTTAGCTAAATTAGTTTTTCATTTTCCATACTCTTCTACTTAAAATATAAATTTAGTATCCATAGTAAGAATGATGAATCACCTTCCTAAAGTCATTATTTTTGATGCCTTCGGTACACTTGTAAAAATCGGTACAAGCCGATCTCCATATCGCAAGTTAATGAAGTGGCTAAAAGATAATGGTAGAAAACCAAGCACCAAAGATGCAAGTGTTATTATGTCTAATCCTGTTGATATTGCACAATTAGCTATGCTCTTTGGAGAAAATATTCCAACTCAACTTTTGCACGAAATCAACGATGATCTTCTATTTGAGTTAAGTACAATTGAACTTTATAAAGATACGATATCCACATTACAAATATTAAAAGAGCATGGATTTAAAATTGCACTATGTTCTAATGTAGCCATGCCTTACGGAGAGCAACTTAAAAAGCTGCTTCCAAATGTATTTGATGCACTTTTTTTAAGTTATGAGATTGGGGCTATAAAACCTGAAGATTATATCTATGAAGTTATTAAGACCCATTTCAACTGTGAAATGTCAGAAATGCTATTTATTGGAGATCATCCAGTTTTAGATGTTGAAAAACCCATTTCTTTAGGAATGGATGCACGCTTAATTCAACGTCATAACAAGCAACTACTGACGAATGTAATAGGTGATTTAACTTTAACGTAGTAAATCTTTGGCACTAATTTTCAATACAAAAGCAATTTTTATACTTTTTCGAAGCCATCTCTAGGCTCAATTATATTGTTTAATATAGACTGGATATGCAAAATAAAAAATGCACAGTGACATAATCATACCCATTCCCTTATGTCTAAACGCATTGTGCATAAAAATGGGGGCATAAAATTTCTGGGTGTGCCGTTTAACATTGCCAGCTATGCCCTGTTAACACACATGATTGCACAAGTTTGTGGTCTAGGTGTAGGTGACTTCGTTTGGACCGGTGGGGATACACATTTGTATGCCAACCATTTCGAACAAGCGCAGTTGCAACTGACCCGTGAACCAATGGGTCTGTGCCAATTAAAACTCAATCCTGAAATTACCGATCTTTTCGATTTTAAATTTGAAGATATTGAAATCGTAGGTTATGAATCACATCCTGCGATTAAAGCCCCTGTTGCGGTTTAATTTTTAGAAATCCCAAGTGAAAAGCAAAATCCCGCTTTACCTCAAGCGGGATTTTGCATTCTAATAGACGGCAAATATTTCGGCTATTTGAGTTCAAACTATGGCATTTCAAAATTTAGAAATCGTGCACGTTGTCGCTATGGATCAGCAGCGCTGCATTGGTAAAGGGAATGATTTGCCGTGGCATATTTCTGCAGATTTACAACACTTTAAAGCCATCACCCAAGGTGGTGTGGTGGTCATGGGACGCAAAACCTTAGAGTCTATGGGACGTACCCTACCGAAGCGTGTCAATTGGGTCATTACACGAGATAGCAATTGGTCATTTGAAGGCACCAAAGTCGCATATAGTATCGACGAGGCGTTAACGCAAGCTGTTGCTGATGTCGCGAGTTCAGAAAAACCAACGAGTTTGTTTATTATTGGTGGTGGTGAAATTTTTAAGCAAACCATCGGCATCGCAGACCGTTTAGAACTCACGCATGTTGAACTCGATGTTCAAGGTGATGCGCATTATCCTGAAATTCCTGCGGACTTTCAAAAAGTGGCGTCAGAACAACATATCGACGACAAAACTGGGATTGCTTTTGAGTTCGCAACTTACCGAAAATAAAGAAAAATCTTAAGCTAAAAGAAAAATATGCAACAGAGTAACCAACGAGCAATGTTCAAAAAAATAGGGCGAAGTATTCTTCATGCTCTATTTAGTGTGTTTGTCCTCTGTTCTTCGATTTGGCTCTGTGCCGCCCTGTGGATACAACAACCGGCAGGCTGGTTAGGCAGCCGCATTATCATTGGGATCTGGATTGCTTTCGCCCTGAGCATTTTAGGCATCTATATTACCCAACACTTTTTTAGCCGTCGTAAAGATGTCTTGATTTATATTGTGGGCTTTATCTGTGGTCTATTTTGGTATTTTGGCATGGAAGCACGCCAAGATCGTGAATGGAATCCTGAAGTAGCAGAAATTCTACATTATGAAAAGCAAGGCAATCTTGTCACCTTGCACAATGTGCGTAATTTCGACTGGCATGCCGATGGCAGCTATACCCCGCGTTGGGAAACCCGCCAATATGACCTGAGTCAAATCAATGGCGTCAACATCATTACCTCGTATTGGATGGGGCCGAAAATTGCCCATACTCTGGTCAGTTTTGATTTTGCTGACCGACCACCGCTAACGTTTTCGATTGAAATTCGCAAAGAGAAAAACGAAGAATTCTCTGCGATTGGTGGTTTTTTCCGTAAATATGAACTGAGCCTCATTGCATCAGATGAAAAAGATATCATCTATACCCGCAGCAATACACGCGGAGAACAGGTCTATTTCTTCCCCGTAAACATGCCAAAATCTGAAATGCAGGCGCTGTTTATTGAATATCTACATAAAGCCGATGAACTGCAGACTCAACCCAAATGGTACAACACACTCACTAGTAATTGTACAACACTGGTGTTTGACATGATTCAAGCGGTTTCCAAACATCAACTTCCAACCGATTACCGCTTATTTGCATCCGGTTATTTGCCGAATTATTTGCACGACCTCCATGCCATAGACCAAAATTGGGATATGAAAACATGGTATCAAAAAGCCCATGTTAACCCCCGCGTCTCTCAAATTAAGCAACTGAGCAGTGAACAATATTCGAAGTTAATCCGACAAGGTTTGCCGCATTCACAGTCTAATCCAAGCGCCAATCAATTGTAATTCTTAAATATTGATACAAATATGGCTAGCTTATCTGTGCGATATTTGCTTAGATAGTTGAAATGCCTCCACGGGGAAATTCCGATGCTAAAACAAATATTTGTTGCTGCAACTTTGGTTTCAACTTTAGTGGTGACAGGCTGTGAAACAATGCCTGCACAAGACAACACCATAACTGAAAATTTAAACCTATTACAAAACCGTACTTGGATTGCCACTCAAATTGGTAACACCCCAATTAAAACATCACCCAATGCGCATAATATTCCAAGCATTCAATTCGATGCGGCTTCAAAACGTGTCTCAGGTGCAGACGGCTGTAATCGTATAATGGGCGGCTATAATGCTGGCAAAGACACCATAACGTTTGGCCCGATTGCAGCGACACAGATGGCTTGTCTCAATAACAATGGGCTAGACCGACTGTACCATGCAGCACTCGAAAAGGTAACGCATTATCAAGTTTTTGGAAAAACTTTGAAATTACTAGACCGTCATGGCAATTTATTAATTCAATATGAAAGCGCCGTTCAACCGCGTTAAATCATTTTAAAAGTCTGCTTCGGCAGACTTTTTTATTCACTGTTCAGTCATGCCAGAGACATTTAATGCACATAAACTTGTGATTAATATACAGACGTACATTGCAGTTTTTAGCTATAACCCCATATTAAACATCAGGGAACAAGATAGGATTTCACTATGCAACAAGCGGTATTTGGTGGTGGATGCTTTTGGTGTGTAGAAGCAGTTTTTCTACAACTTCAGGGCGTGCAAACAGTTGTCAGTGGTTATGCAGGGGGAATTACTCAGCATCCAAGCTATGAGCAAATCTGTGAGGGAAATACCCAACATGCAGAAGTCATTCAGATCAATTTTGATGACAGCCAAATCAGTTTTAGCCAATTGCTGGATGTATTTTTCGCAACCCACGATCCCACTACGCTGAACCGTCAAGGCAATGATGTCGGTACACAGTATCGCTCAGTGATTTTCTATCAAGACGAATCACAAAAGCAAATCGCTGAACAACGTATTGAAGAATTAAAAGCTGAAGGCATCAATATCGTGACTGAACTCAGTCCAATGCCGACCTTCTACCCTGCCGAAGAATATCATCAGAACTTCTTTGCGCGTAACCCAAACCAAGGCTACTGTAATTTTTCAATACCACCTAAACTCATGAAATTACGTAGCAAATTTCAAGACCTACTCAAATCTGAGTGATCTATTTGTACGACATTTTTTCAAAATAGAGACATAAAAAAAAGCGACATTTCAGTCGCTTTTTTTTAGCTATCTTTACTCAGTGCTTAGTTATCACTGGCAAAGGCGATATCGCTGAGTCCGGCTCCACTCGCACGCGACATCACTTGCGCAACTGTGTCATAACGTGATTCTTTATCGGCTTTTAATACCAATGCAGGCTTACGTTCTTGCTGACCAGCTGTATTTAGACGACTTTCTAAATCTTCGAGCGTGACAATATCACCATTCCAAGCGATATCACCCGCTGAGTTAATGCTGATGGTTACGCTTTCAGTTGGCAGATCAATCACTTCTGCAGTCGTTTGTGGCAAGGTTAATGGAATTGATGGGTTGGCAACAGTCGCAGTCACCAAGAAGATGATCATCAATACCAACATAATATCGATGAGCGGAATGAGGTTCATCTCATTCATGCCAGCATCGTTGTCTTCACCCAATTGAAAAGCCATTAAGCTTGACCTCCAGCTAAACTTTGCTGTGCAGTTTTCACGTCTTCTTTCTTCGCTGCAGATTCTTGTTGCAACATAGTATCAATCAATAAACCATGCGCTTGATCTTGCAATTCATTCGACAGTGTACGGTTAAAACGAACACAAATGTTATAAGCCAATACCGCAGGAATCGCCACAGCCAAACCAAGACCGGTCATGATCAAAGCTTCACCGACTGGAGTTGCCACTTGCGCTAAACCCGCTTGACCGCTTTTACCCACTGCTACAAGGGCATGAAAAATACCCCATACTGTACCGAACAAACCTACGAACGGTGCAATTGAAGCAATCGTACCCAATACAGATACGCCTTTTTCAGCATTAGCTTTTTCTACCGAAATTTGACGTAGTAATGCTTGTTCAGCCACAGCCTTACGTTGTTCAAAAGCCAAAGGAGCAAATTTCGCTTTCAGTTTGCTTAGTGCATCTGCAAGGTGGTTATACGCCACTTGTTTGAGCTGACGTGTACCCATAATACGAAGAACGAAGATCGTCCAAGTCGCAATCGACATTGCAAGTAACACGAAATACAGTGTTTTGCTGACTGCATCTGCATGTTGCCAATAAACTGAAAAGTTCATATTCGAACTCCTAATGGGTTAGCCGGAATCTTAATTAAGTTTAAAATTGAATGGTTGATCAACTCGCGTCGGAGTTGCCACACCATTATCAATATATTTGGATAAACGTGCACGCTTCACTGCATCAGTCACTTTACGGTTTACAGCAGCGCCACAAGTCGAGTTTTTAATCGTTGCTGATTCGACTTTACCTTCAGCACTTGCAGCAATCGCAACTTCAACTGTACACGACGCTTTTAATTCACCATTTTCAAATTGAACATTCGGTTTCTTAATCCAACTGACACCATTACCAATGCTCACAGTTTTAGGTGTCGGTGGCGCAGGTGGTGCTGGAGGCGCAGGTGGTGGTGCAACAGGTGCCGGAGGTGTTGGTTCAACACGAACGACTTTCGTTTCAGAAACCACAGTTGAAACAACAGGTGTTGGTGGTACGTTTTTGACCGCTTCAACAGTTGGTTTCGGCGCATCTTTCTTTTTCACCTGTTCCAGTTTTTCCACTTTCTTCGGTGGAGGTGGTAAAGGCTTATCTACAATTTTAACTTCTTTTGGCTTTGGTGGCTCTTTCTTCGGTTCTGGTTTTGGCTTCGGAGGTTCTGGTTTTTTCTCTTCAACAATCTTCACAAAGCGAACTTTAATCGGATCTTTTTCGATCGGTTTAAGTTCTGGTGCTTTCATATTGCTGACCGCCCACAATACCCCCATATGCCCTACCACAACAGCGAGAAGCGCAGTAATGATTTTCTTTTTCATCGGGTTAGGTGATTGCATCATTGGAGCGGGAGATTGACTCATTAAACTCAGTTACCTTGAAGAAGCGATTGCATTTATTTTGTCAAAAATACAATCATGCTCATCGGTTAGCACAATTAAAGTACGGCAATAATAAATGAGAAGTGTTTTCATTTGCAACTATTAATTCGTCAGTTTTAATGACTTTTTTTAATCATAATATAAAAAAGGCATACCTAAAGTATGCCCTTTTATTCAAAAATTCATCTCGTTTTATTGAAATACAACAGTTTTATTACCATCGACAATAATACGATCTTCAAGATGCCATTTGACTGCACGTGCGAGCACATTACGTTCTACGTCCTGACCTAACTCACGCAATTGTTCAACAGTAAAGTCGTGGCTTACACGCTCTACGTCTTGCTCAATAATCGGCCCTTGGTCAAGATCAGCAGTCACATAATGCGCTGTCGCACCAATCAACTTCACACCTTTTTCATGCGCTTGCTTATATGGGTTCGCACCAACAAAGGCTGGGAGGAATGAATGGTGAATGTTGATCACTTTCATTTCCCATTTTTGAACAAATTCTTCGTCTAAAATTTGCATATAACGAGCAAGAACCAATAAATCATTGCCTTGCATCAATTGATCAATTTGCTCATAAGCTTCACGTTTGTTTTCTTTGTTCACGGGAACCACTTCAAACGGAATACCGAAATTTTCTACAGATTCACGTAAAGCATCGTGATTAGACACGACTTTGGTGATTTCACATGGCAAACCACCACGTGCATGACGCCATAACAGCTCAAGCAATGCATGGTCAACTTTAGACACCAAGATACCGACTTTCTTCACATCACTGACTAAAGCTAAACGCCAGTGCATGTTGTAACGCTCAGCAACATTGCTCGCAAATGTTTGAGTTAGACTTTCTTTACGGCTTTGTAAATTGTCCAATTCGAACTCAACACGCATGAAGTATCGCCCCCCTTGAGCTTCAGTCGCGTATTGATCAAGTGCGGTAATATTTGCTCCCTGATGATACAAAAAGCTCGATACAGCTTGCACAATCCCCGGTTTATCTTCACAGGTAATGAGTAAGCGTGCTGTGTTAGCGGTCGACATATTCATGTTGGTTTATATCACTAATCAGTTAAATTGAAAAAAGAGCCGAGTATTCTAACGCTTTTTAAAGCCAGACTAAATAGTCTTATTCAGTAACCTGATGCTTTGCGTTTGAAAGACTTGCAAATAAGTCCGACGGCCCTAAAGTTTCGAGCAATCGCTCATAGGTTTCACGGCTTTCACCACGTAGATATGCACCTTCTAAGAACACCATTTGTCGTAGTGCTTGCCACACCCACTTTTCTTCCAAAGTGTTTGAGTCAGTAATATGGCCAGACATATAAAGGAAGTTGGTCCAGTTGGTCAGCACGATCCACAAGTTAATGGTTAAGGCCTCAATTTCAGAATCGGTCATCTGCATTAAGCCTGCGTCAACAAAGGCACGATAAATTTTCTGCCCTTGTTGCATGACTTGACCGGCAAAACGTGGATACATTTTGCGGAAATCTTCATTATTTTCGACCAAGTGATAAACATCACGATGTAAAAAGCGATAAGCCCATAATTGGCTACTTAACACTTGGAAATAGCGAATTTTATCATTGGCATCAAGCTGACGATCATCAGGAAGCGCTAACATTTCTAGCGTTTCATGCTGATATTGCTCCATTAATTCCTTAATAATTTCACTTTTATTTCGGAAATGGTAATACAAGTTACCTGGGCTCATTCCCAGTTCAGCAGCAATATGATTGGTTGTCACTGAACGCTCGCTACGCTCATTAAACAACTGCAAACTCAGCTGCAAAATACGTTCTTTCGTTTTTAAGGTTTTGGTGTGAGACATCCTAAAACAACCATTTATTTCAAAGCATTAGAACACTAACACATAAAGTAACTTGACTATTTAGAGTATTTGCTCTAAAAATTAATTAATCGCTAATTTGGATATGGTCGTGCGACATGAATAGTCAGACAAAAACAACTTCAATGACACCACATTCTTTTGATCACCAGCATCTCAACAATATGTTGGAACAGCAGAAACAAGCGTATTTACGTTACCCATTGCCTACAGCGAAGGAACGTATTGACCGTTTGGCTCGGCTTAAGCGTATCTTAGTTAAGTATCAAGATCAATTTGCTGATGCAATTAATCAAGACTATGGTAACCGTTCTATCGGTGAAACCAAGATTGGTGAGTTACTCACATGTCTTGAGCACATCAAATATTATAGCAAGCATTTGACAGACTGGATGAAACCATCCAAACGCCATGTCGGAATTATTCACCAACCTGCAAAAGCATGGGTGCAATATCAACCGCTTGGTGTCGTCGGCATTATTACGCCATGGAACTACCCACTGCTTCTTTCTATAGGCCCACTGATTTGTGCTTTGGCTGCGGGCAACCATGCCATGATCAAAATTTCGAGTGCCTCTGCGGCATTCGGTGATGTGCTAGAAAAAGCTCTCGCAGAAGCATTTCCTCAAGAATTGGTCGCAGTCGTCAACGGTGGTGGCCCAATTTCAGATGCGTTTAGTCACCTTGCCTTCGACAAAATGATTTTTACTGGCTCGACCAATGTCGGTAAAACCGTCATGGCGGCAGCGTCTGAAAACTTAGTTCCGGTGATTTTAGAATTAGGCGGAAAGTCACCTGTATTGGTTCATCCGTCTATTGACCTTGCAGATGTCGCACAGCGTCTTGCGGTTGGTAAACTTTGGAATGCAGGTCAAACTTGTGTTGCACCTGACTATGTGTTCTTACCTCGTGGTAAAACAGCTGAATTTTTAGATCACTATAAAGTGTGCGTTGAAGCCATGTACCCAAGTATTGCCCAAAATCAGGACTACACCTCGATTATTAATGACAAGCAGTACAACCGCCTACAAGGTTATTTAGAAGATGCGCGTGATCAAGGCGCACAAATCATCAGTTTTAACCCACAAAATGAAGATGTGGACGCTGTACGTAAAATTGCACCGACTGTTTTAACGGGTGTCACTCCAGACATGCAAATTATGCAGCATGAAATCTTCGGTCCGATCCTTCCGATCATGGAATATGATCAAATTGACGAGGTTATTGCTTTTATTAATAGCCGTCCTCGTCCACTTGCTTTATACTATTTCGACTTTGATCAGGCACGTGCCGACTATGTCGCAACACGTACCCATTCAGGACATTTCGGACAAAACACGGTATTAACCCATGTTGCTCAAGATGACCTGCCGTTTGGCGGTGTGGGGGCTTCGGGTATGGGGAAATATCATGGTCCAGAAGGTTTCTTCAGTTTGTCGCATGAACGCTCGGTGATGTCGAATCCAAAACTCTATAGTTTGAAATTCATTCTTCCACCGTTCAATAAGCCGATCCACAAACTGATTTCGAAGACACTTCTTCGATAAACGATCAAGGCATGAACGATCACACTAGGTGATCGTTCGTTTTATGCAAAATCGCTTGTCTTTTAAGCGCATTTTTGATATAAAACGCCCCTTGAATGAATTCAATGTTTTTTTTGACTGGCCATACAGATTTGCTGTTGGCTAAATCAATGGAGTTACACCATGTCTAAGGTTTGCCAAGTTACCGGCAAGCGTCCAGTCGTTGGTAACAACGTCTCACACGCCAACAACAAAACTAAACGCCGGTTCGAGCCGAACCTGCATCACCACCGTTTTTGGTTAGAAAGCGAAAAACGTTTCGTACGTCTTCGTCTAACTACTAAAGGTATGCGTATTATCGACAAATTGGGCATCGAAAAGGTTGTTGCTGACCTACGTGCTCAAGGTCAAAAGATCTAAGGAGCTACGAACATGCGTGATAAAATTCGCCTAGTTTCTTCTGCTGGTACAGGTTATTTCTACACTACCACTAAGAACAAACGTACTATGCCGGAAAAAATGGAAATCAAAAAATTTGATCCAAAAATCCGTCAACACGTAATCTTCAAAGAAGCTAAAATCAAATAATTTTAGTTTTTTGAAAAAAACGACCTACTTAGGTCGTTTTTTTTTGCATTTTTTTTATTCGAATTGCTAAACTTTCAAAATGCTTTTTGGCACTTTTTGTGCTTGTCTTTTTTACCCTTAACTTAGGCTTAAGGAGTTTTTAGTGCCTCATGATGTAGAACTCATAATATTACTTGCTGTTGGCTTTGGTTTTGCCTTAATTTTTGGCTATATTGCTGCACGCCTGCGACTTCCTCCCCTTATCGGCTATCTGATTGCCGGTATTATTATTAGCCCAAACACACCTGGGGTAGTTGGTGACATCCATCTCGCTAACCAATTGGCCGAACTCGGTGTCATGTTCCTGATGTTTGGCGTGGGTATGCACTTTTCACTCAATGATTTGATGCAAGTCCGTCGTATTGCCCTCCCGGGTGCCATTTTACAAATTGCAGTGGCGACCTTACTCGGTATGGGAATTTCCATGCTTTGGGGCTGGAGCATGGGCTCAGCCTTAGTGTTTGGCTTAAGTTTGTCGTGTGCAAGTACTGTCGTTCTACTCAAAGCCTTAGGTGATCGCGGCTTACTCAACTCCGTCAATGGTAAAATTGCCGTGGGTTGGCTCTTGGTTGAAGACTTGGGGATGGTTCTGGTCCTGGTCCTTCTACCTGCGACTGCCGTACTGCTTGGCGGTCAACCGCTCACATCAGGCAGTGCCGATGAAAATATTTGGCTGACCTTAGGTCTAACTTTACTCAAAGTTGCTGGCTTTATTGCCTTCATGCTGATCATTGGTAAACGCTTAGTGCCAATGATTATGCAAGTGGTTGCGCGCTTAGGCTCACGTGAATTATTCACGCTCACCGTGGTTGCAGCAGCCGTATCTATTGCCTTTGGTGCCTACAAGGTATTTGGTGTATCCATGGCACTGGGCGCATTTTTTGCCGGTATGGTGGTCAAAGAGTCTGACTTTAGTCACCGTGCAGAAGAAGAAACTCTTCCGCTTCGTGAAATTTTTTCGATTCTGTTTTTCGTCTCCGTCGGCATGCTGTTTGATCCACGGATCTTGATTGAACAACCACTTCATGTCTTAGCAGTAGTCGGCATTATCATGATTGGTAAGACCATCGCTGCAATGGCGTTGGTGTTGTTCTTCCGCTACCCCATCAATACCGCATTAACCGCTGGGGCAAGCTTGGCGCAAATTGGTGAGTTCTCATTTATTTTGGCGACCTTGGGTGTATCTCTAAACCTCCTTTCTATGGAAGGACAAAATCTGATACTGGCAGGTGCTTTAATCTCGATTACGCTGAATTCATTTGTATTTTCTGCCATCGAGCCTATGCAGCGACTCATCCGTGAGCGCTCGAATTTGGCTCGTTTACTGGAACGTAGTAGTGACCCATTGGCCATGTTGCCGGATGAGGTCTCACAGGATTATCTACGTGATCAGGTGGTGCTGATTGGTCATGGTGAAGTCGGTCGTCGTATTACCCGCGAATTAATGAATGAAAACATTAAAGTGGTTATTGCTGAAGAAAACCGTGAAATCGTGGAAAACTTACGGGAAAAAGGCATCGCTGCGGTATCTGGTGTGGCAACAGAACCCGGCGTTTTAATTCAAGCCCATATTCAACACGCACGCCTTTTGGTCATTTCACCTATGGATATTTTAGATATTCATAAAATTGTCGACATTGCAAAAATGCTGAATCCATCCATCCAAGTATTGGTGTGTGCGGAAAGCAAAGAAGAAGCTGAAGTCATTCGTCGCGACAATGTCGGTGAGGTTTATTATGCCAAAGAGGAAATGGCGAAAAATATGAGCAATCATATTTTAAATCAAATCCAAATTGCCCATCACCAAACACCGACACACTAAGATGTCAAATTAAGTGCTTAAAGGTGATACCAAAAAGGCGATGCATTTAAGCATCGCCTTTTTTTAAACTGATAAAATTCAGTAATTTTAAAATCACAAATAATTGAATTTAAAAAATATATTGATAAAATGAGCACCAAACAAAGCATCATGTTAAATACTTCAAACAAGATACGAGATAAACATGTTCATCCTCTATTTAGGCTTTGCCATTATTTTAATTGGCGGTCTGGGCTTTCTCATCGCTGCATTTAAAACCAGTATTTTATGGGGTCTAGGCTGTCTATTGTTTTATCCCATTTCCATCGTCTTTCTGATTTTGTATTGGCAAGATGCCAAAAATCCATTTTTCTTACAGCTCATCGGGGTCTTCATTGTATTTTTAGGTTCGATGCTGATCTCACCTGCTGAATTGGGCAAAGTCTAAGTGCCATTTTGAATGTAAAAAAACGCACCAAAAGGTGCGTTTTCATCATGATCTAAAAATCAGTGCCTATATGATTAGCTCATATATTTAGGCTTTTCATCGACCACTTCGGCATGCCATTCATCCACTTGTTTTTCTAACAAACCAAACAATGCAGCCTGAATCATTTGCTGAGCGATCACACTCATTTGATCGCCCAAAATATTGCGTAATTCTTCATTGAATTGGATAGTCACCAAAGGCTCTTTTTCTGAGCCTGCATTACGCAATGCCAACTCACCACCTTCCAATTGAACCAGCTCTAAAATTGCTTCCTGGTTCCCAAAGAGTTCTTTCAACTGTTCTATAGACATATATCCCTCCATGCGCAACATGGTGATAAAGGCATCTGCACTTTGTATTACTTAGATAATCTTATATCGGGTTAAATAAATTTATTTCAAGTAGCAATAGTCCGATTAGAATTCCACCATCTCGTTACGAAATCCATCAATCAATTGGGTTAGATCACGATGCCATTCACGCAAAATAGCGGTATCTGGCAACCATGCTTGCGGTGTTTGAGTGGCTTTAATAATTAAATTTGAAGACGTTTCATCTTCTGGCTCTGGTGCAGACGGTTCAGGTGCATACTGACACATACGATGTGCGCGTTTCAGCTCTGCAATAAAACCCTGCTTTGCCAATTGCTGCATAACAGTCACTTCAGGTGATACCTGACCTTTTTCAGCCATCAGCGTTTCAATCGACTTTAACGTGGGAGCAGGCTCATTTAAACGATAGTAACGCACCAACTCTTGTAAAAACGCAAGTACTGCACCATGCAAATGAAAAACCGCTGCTTCGCGATAAGCCTGAGCTTGTTGAACATGATCGGTCTGCTCGGCTTGCTGACATGCAAGACGGCTAAAATATAACTTTTGATTGGTACGATCAGCATGAAAGCGAGCAACACGAGACATGAACAATTCCCTAAATTTTGGCGTTTTTCTACATGAATAAGCTTAAACGGATTTTTAGGAAATTCACAATAAATATTATGGATGATCGATTTCAATTAAATAAATGTCACGCTTTGCAGGAACAGACATATCCCAATGGATCATCCTGATATTTTCCAGACGCCAAGCCCAGTACCCTGCTGCCCAATATGTCGCCTGCGCTTGCTCTACCTCTGTTTCAGTCCATGCATGAACGTCATATACATCGACCTTCGCCACTGCACGTCCAATATCTTCATCTCCGCTTTCATGTAAGTAGCGTTGATTTTCCACGATCACTAAATCTTTTAAAGGCAAATGTTCGGGCTGCCATGAGCGGACTTCAAGCGTTTTAAGCCCACACGCAATGTTCGAACCAGATGGCGCAACAATCGACAAGGCCGAGTAGCATTTTTTCATAGATCACCGATAAAAAAGGAGCGTTACGCTCCTTTTTGAATTTATGCTTTAGGCTTATCTTCAGCCGCTTTTACGCGAATACCCGCACCTTTGACTTTCAAAGTATTCAGGCCTTTAATCGCTTTTACAGCTTCACGACCATTTGGCATTTCGACAAAACCAAACCCTTTCGATTTACCTGTGCTTGCATCCATAACAACAACAGCAGACTCTACTGCGCCAAATGGTTTAAACAGTTCAACCAATTCTGCTTCAGTAACTGAACGCTCTAAGTTACGTACTAAAATTTTCATTCAATCTTCCAAATAGACAGCATCATCAAAAAGCATTTGTCTATTTTGCTTTTTAACTTGCGTGTAAATCACGTCAAAAATCTATTTTAATCGAGATCGATACCAAAATCTAAATTAATCGATTTTCTTTCGATTAACGCACTTTTTACGGTTTGCTGACGGGTTTTATAGTGTGTTTCCAAACTACATAAATTTCGAGTTAAATCATTCATAAAGTAACTTTCTACTTTACGCCCTTGCTCATCGACAGTTTCACGCGCCCAGTGGTTCAAGTTTTGCTTAGTCAGAATCAGTTCATTTTGCGCACGTGTCAGCGCTACATATAACACGCGACGCTCTTCTTCCACTTCATCGAAATTGCCTTGGGCACGTGCATGCGGGTATTGCCCTGGCGTGACATTCGCCACATAACAGACTTTTTGCTCCGTTCCTTTTGCCGAATGAATGGTAATTAAAGTCACGACATCACTGTCAGATTGGCGTTCAATTTCAGAAATGGACACTGGATCAAGGACATATTCTTCTAAGAATTCACTCAACTGCGTATGTTTGGATGCCAGTTGTTTCACCAAATCAAAATCACCCTGACGGCGGTTCCAATCTTTTTTATAGTTTTCTTCTAGCTGCTCAGAAATCGCTTGAACAGCCAAGCTTACACATTCTTTGACCTGATCTTTCAACACCGACATTTGCTTCATCATCAGAATCGCTTGGTCAGGTACTTTGCCAAACTTTTCCAACTTGGTTGCAATGGCTTGCATTTCTGGCTCAAGTAAAATCTGCTGCGATAACTTACTCGCACCGACATCACCCACACCATTCCACAAGGTTAAAAAGCGCATCCATGCAATATCATCTAAGGGATTGGCCACTACACGCAATACACTGAGTAAGTCTTTTACATGGGCTGTTTCAAGTAATTTCATGCCGCCAATAAAGCGATACGGCACGTTTGCGGCAATACAGGCCGCTTCAATATGACGAGCAGCAAAGCTTGAACGCACAAGCACCATATGATCCGACCATTTGCTGCCCTCGAGGTAATGACGCTCTTTAATATCAATGGCAATCCATTTGGCTTCATCAAACTCATTCGGGAAAATATGCATTTTCGGCTTAATCCCTTCCCCACGATAAGCATCTAAGCGTTTGTCATATTTAATTTCACTTTCATCCAACAACCAATTTGACAGATCTAAAATTTCTTGGGTTGAACGATAATTTTTTTCGAGTTTGAAAATCTGTGCGTCGGGTACACGCTCTTTGAAATGATGAATATTTTCAAAATCTGCACCACGGAAACCGTAAATGGACTGTGCATCATCGCCGACACAGAACAAGCTGACACGTTCTTTTAGTGGCTCAAGTAACGCCCATTGCAGCGGATTGGTATCCTGCATTTCATCAACCAACATGTGGCGACAAATTGAAGCGACATAATCGACCAGTCCATCTGATTCCGCCAAGGCTTTCGCCACAATCGCCAAGATATCGTCATAATCTAAAAAACTACGCGCACGTTTACGAGCTTCGTATTCTTTCATGATATCCGCGATTTGATCTTTTAACGCAAAGTACTCAGGCATTTGCTTTTCCATGGCAATGCTAAGTTTTTGACGCGTATTCCGCGCAAAAGAATATAGGTCACAGAGTTCTTTTGGCTTGGGTAAGTGATTGGGGTTTTTCTTATCATCACGGCCACGAATCAGGCGGAACATCATAAGTTGATCATCACGATCAATAATCGAAAACTGTTCTAGACCAAAAGCTTTTGGAATGCGGCGCAATAGGTACATACAAAAGGTATGAAAGGTTGATGCACGTAACCCTTTGGCTTGCTCACCTAGAGCCAACTCCACACGAGCAACAATTTCACTCGCTGCACGGCGAGTAAAAGTCAAAATTTGAATTTGATTGGCAGGCACGCCTTGATCAATTAAATAAGCTGCACGCGCTACGATGGTTTTGGTTTTACCACAACCTGCTCCTGCCAAAACCAAGCTATGCTGTGCTTCTGTTGTTGCGGCTTGTTTTTGTTGAGGATTTAATTCATCAATCAGGTTGGCTAAACTCATGGTGTCTCATCGTGCTATGTGAATTGGTAGTTTAACAGAGCTACCCTAAATTCACAGCGTAGACGACTACAAAGTGACTCAACTTGACGCGGAAACACACCGTTTTAACCATGACTATTCATTTAAAATTTTCATTGTTTATACAGTAAAAAATCAGTAGATTTACAATTCAATATCATTAGAAAAACAAAGACCTATTTAAATCCATAGGCTTATAACTTTAGAAAATAACCGTCTCTAGGAATCATGACATGTTCAATAAATGTTCACAGCTTTCATTGTTGGTACTGAGTGGTAGTTTTTTTCTAAGCCCAAGTATTCAAGCTGCAGATGGACTTAGTCCCATGACACCTAGTGAGTGCCAAAAAGATTTTAACTTTAGCTCTGAATTTATACTCAAAAATGATGCTGGTATTCGAGCAAAAAACTGGGACAACTATCCAGAAAATATTCAAAAGGTCATAAATGAGCAAAACACTAAAATTACACAAGTAAATTCGGTCGATGCCTGTAAAGAAATTACCAATCACTTTCTCAAATCTATTCGTAAAGGCCATCTGAGCTTAGGCCAAAAAACCATATCAGAAGCCATCACAGAGAGTTCAACAATACAATCAAGCAATCTCGTGACCACGCAAAAATTATCCGAGCAGACAACCTTAATTACCATCCCAACTTTTGATCTGTCTGTTCAAAATCAACTTGAAAAGATCATTCAAGACAATCAAAACCAAGTGTTAGACGCACGTTTTTTAATTCTTGATCTACGCAAAAACTCAGGCGGTTTTGATACATCAGCACAACCCCTTTATCCACTTTTGGGAGCAGCTGAGTATTGGTTTGAAATGCCCCAAATTTATGCATCTACAGATAATATTCAATCATGGAAAGAAACAGCCAAAACCTTACCTGATGGAGAAATCAAGGTAGAATTTAATCGTATGATTGCTAAACTTGAAAGCAACAAAAATAGCTGGGTTGGGATGACAAAGCAGAAAGAGGAAAAATATGTGATCGCCCATTCAGACGTAAAAGCTACGCCCCAAAAAGTTGTTATTCTGTCAGATGAAGAATGCGGTAGTTCGTGTGAAATGTTTATTTTAACCGCACGTCAAAATCCGAATGTTTTAGTCATGGGGCGTAACACTTATGGGGCTTTAGATGCTTCAAATATTCGAACCATCAAAACGCCATCTCAACAATTCACACTGTATTATGCAACCACATTTATCCACCGCCGTACCGGGCAGCAAATTGACGACATTGGTATTGCACCTAATATTCGTCTCCCTAAACCGCAAAATCTAACCGAGTACCAAGCAGAAGTTACATTTGCACAGCACTATTTAGAAAATCGCTTATAGAAATAACACTTTTCAGAACCGATCCATCTTAAGAGGAGTAGGTTCTGATCTTTTACATATAGAATTGATGAGATCTTTACAACTTTTTTCTAAGTATGTTTCTGCATTTTTTAATGTATCTTTCAACTTACAATCTGGTGGATTAATCCCAACAATCTGTGTGAAACCTAAATCATAGAGTTCTGCTATCCCCTCACCCACTAGACCAGTAAAGGCGATCACAGGTTTATTATACTTTTTTGCAACTTGCGCCACACCAAATGGCGTTTTACCGAACTTAGTTTGATGATCAATTTTCCCTTCACCTGTCAGCACATAATCTGCCTGTGCTATTTTTTCATTCAACTGACATTGTTCAATGACCAATTCCACACCTGATTGCATCGATGCACCTGCAAAAGCCATCAACCCAAAACCTAATCCACCTGCAGCGCCTGCACCTGCGACAGCACGTAAAGCACAATCCAATGTCGCTTCAACCACATCGGCATAATGACTGAGGTTCTGATCTAACTGACGCACCATCTCCTGCGTTGCACCTTTTTGCGGGCTAAAGATATGGGATGCACCATTTTCACCACATAGTGGATTAATGACGTCGCTGGCAATGATAATTTCTGTATGCGCTAAACGTGAGTCGAGCTGCGTCAAATCAAGACTTTTAATTTGATCAAGACAACCACCACAAACTGCTATTTGCAAGCCATTTTCATCTAAAAATTGTGCCCCCAAGGCCTGCGCCATACCTGCACCGCCATCATTGGTCACACTCCCGCCTAAGCCAATGATAATTTTACTTACTCCGAAGTCTAGAGCAGCCTGGATCATTTCGCCCGTACCATAAGTTGACGTCAGTAAAGGATTTCGCTGAGCCATATCAACAAGATGAATACCATTAGCTTTTGCCATTTCAATCACTGCGGTTTTTCCTCCGTCAATCAAACCGAAATACGTCGTCACACGTTGATTGGGCAAAGGACCTGTAAGCGCTATCGGCACTTTTTGACCGTGGCAAGCACTGAGTAACGCATCCACAGTTCCCTCACCGCCATCTGCCATTGGCACAGCGATGACATTTGCATCAGGTATGAGTTTTAAAATTGCACGCCGCATCGCGTCACAGGCTTGTTGAGCACTCATACTTTCTTTAAATGAATCGGGCGCAAGAACAAAAGTGGTCATCTAAATGCTCAAAATAAAACTTGTCCTCAACCATAACGGTTTTAAAATAGCAGGTATATCTAAAAACATCAGAAAGGCTCGAAATGTCACGAATCAATCTAGGTCAGTCTGCACCTGAGCTATATAAAAAAGTCGCAGAACTTGATGCACTGGCAATGAAAAAAATAAATGAAGCTGGCCTAAGTGAAGGATTAGCTCATTTACTCAAATTACGTGCATCCCAAATCAACGAATGTGCGTTCTGTATTCGCATGCATGCGCAAGATGCACTTAAAACAGGTGAAAGCATTGAACGTATTAGCCTACTCAATGCATGGCGTGAAACTGCGTACTACGATGAAAAAGAACGTGCGGCTTTAAGCTTGATCGAAGCGATCACGTTAATTGCTGAAGGCCAAGTTCCCGATGCAGTTTATGAAGATGCTTTGCCCTTTTTAACAGATGAGCAAATCAGTGCCGTGGAATGGCTGGCTATTGTGATCAACACATGGAACCGAATTGCAATTAGTAGCCGCTATAGCGTTAAACCTTAACGGGTTGTACACATTAAAAGTGAATAAAAAAAAGAGTGCCTCAGCACTCTTTTTTTATTTATCAGATCCGCAAGCAGCTTACTGCTCTGCCGAGCTTTTCGGCACTTCACGTCGAATATAAGAAGCCAAAGTAAGGTAGTTGACCCCTTGGAATAAAATATCAACCGCCAAGAATAATCCTAATACCCAAAATGGCGCATCAGGCGACATCAAAATGATCACACCCGTAATCAAGGTCAATAGACCTGAAAATAGTGTCCATCCCCAACCTTGAAATGCTCGAAAAAGCACAGCATTAAAGATACGAATGACCCCTGCAATGATCAAGATAATCGCCAATAAATTAGTCAGGACAATGGCTGTTTTGACAGGCGTTGTAAATGCATAATAGCCTGCGACCAAATACAGCACACCAAATAGTGCCCAGAACCAGCGGTAGCCGCCTTCAAAAATTTTAAATGCCGCGACGAAGTGGATTACACCACCTAACATCATCAGCACACCAAAAATATAAATCACCGTAAGTGTCGCAAATGGCAAAGCTGCCAAAAGGACCAATCCGAAGACCACCAATAAAGCACCTAAACCGAGATACCACTTACGGTTTTCATGGAGCTGACTGCGAATTAAATCGTTGCCTACTGTTCTCATGTTTTTTCTCAAGTTATTCGTTATTCAATGGATTATGCAACTTTATGATGAAGAAAAATGAAAGAAAAGTCCAAATCTTATCCACACTGCTGACTTAGACTGTGGATAAGATAGGTTTTATCCACATTATTTTTTCCATCCCACTTCAATCGCTGTGATGTCATTCACCACAGTATCAGCTAAATCTTCAGGCATTTTACTTTGCGTCTGTGAGGTAGGAATATGCCCCGCCATTAGTTCAGCTTTTCTTTGTGGAAACAAAGGCTGCCTTTGGGGTTCTGCATAACCGACAGGGAAGATTGGCTGACCTGTGGCCAAATCGTACTTATCAGTTGCACCAAAAGCGTGTAATAACTCATGGGCTAAAACGATTTTATTCTGCGCTGTCTGTTTATTCGATGCAAATAAATTCACCGATCCAATTCGACCATTTTCCAAAGCTGTGGAATGTTTAAGTTCTTTGGTTTGGGTCGGATCGTAATAATTTAGAAAGAGCGTGACACTCGAAACACCATCTACATTTTCATGCTGCTGCCAAGCATAGTAGCGGAATTTCAAACTCCATAAGATAACGTCCAACATACCGGCGTCATTGGGTACTTTGGGAGGTAAAACTTTCAGCTCGCGACCTAACTTAAAATACACATAAGTCGGTTGCCCTCGGTATTTCTGTGCTGTCGCTTGTAAATATTGTTGAACATCGTTTAAATCATTGACAGAAAGCTGCTGTATATAAGCTTGTGTGCTCTCTCGACCATCAGCATTAATTGGATGTAACAATACAAAGATCGGTTTACTCCAGTCTTGATTTTTGTCTTTATAGGCATTGACTGCGACAACCAATAAAATCAGCAATAAGCACAGTACCCGAATTTTTTTCCACATTCCCCAAGATCTCAATTAATTTTTAGCGTTTATTTTCAGAATTAAAACAGAACATTCGTAGAATGTCTTGGTCAATTTAAAAGCTCAATCGATTACTTACTTTAAAAAATCCTTGATCAAAAGACATAAAAAATGCCGACCGAAGTCAGCATTTTATTGGTTTTAAAGCTTAAGCCTCAACCCACTTACCGTCTTGGTACACCAAAGACCATTTGGTTTGTTTGCCTTCAGCATTTTCAGAACCAATATATTGTGCTTGGTTTTTACGGCTGAATTTCACCAATGTTGGGTTTCCTTCAGGATCGATATCTGGTGCTTGTAAGATGAACTGATATTTTGCATCCAACTGATCTGCGACAGAACGTAGTTCAGCCACTTTCGGTGCACGAGTTTCACGTACTTTCGGGAACTTACTTGCAGCTAAGAATAAACCTGCTGCGCCATCACGAAGGACAAAGAAGTCATCATGTTTGGTTGAGCGTAAGTGTTCCATTTTAATCGGATCTACACGTGGAGGTGCAGGCTGACCACTCTTCAACACTTTACGCGTATTGTCACAGCTATTACATGCAAAGTAAGGACCGAAACGGCCTGTCTTCAATTGCATTTCGCCATCACATTTGTCGCACGGAATGGTTGGGCCATCATAACCTTTGATTTTGAACTCACCTTCTTCAAGCTCAAAACCAGCACAGTCTGGGTTATTACCACAGATATGTAACTTACGGCCGCCATCAATCACATAGCTATCCATGGCTGTTTCACAGATTGGACAACGTTTTTTCGACATTAAATCTGCTGTTTCTGCCGAGTCATCGTCAGACAGTGCAGCCAATGATTCTACAGGTGTTAGGTTCAAAGTCCCCTTACAACGCTCTTTTGGAGGTAAGTTATAACCGGAACAACCCAAGAACACGCCTGTAGTCCCTGTACGAATCTGCATCGGACGATCACATTCTTTACAGTGCACAGCATCCACTTCTACAGGTAAATTACGGCGCATGCCATTTTCACCCTGAGCTGTGGTTAAACGTGTTTTAAAATCACCGTAGAAGCTATTGAGTAACTCTTTCCAGTTACGATCACCATCGGCGACTTTATCTAGCTGACCTTCAAGATCTGCCGTAAATGCATAGTTCATCAAGTTATTAAAGTTTTCATCGAGACGGTCTGTCACGATTTCACCCATTTTCTCGGCGAACAAACGACGGTTATCGAGCTTCACATAACCACGGTCTTGAATGGTTGAGATAATCGCAGCATACGTCGATGGACGACCAATCCCTTTTTTCTCAAGCTCTTTGACCAATGATGCTTCAGTGAAGCGCGCAGGTGGTTTAGTAAAGTGTTGAGATGGGTCTAATTTTTCAAGTTTCAGTAATTCACCGACTTTTACAGCAGGAAGCAGTACATCATCATCCGATTTGTTTTGGCCACGCACTTTAGTGAAACCATCAAAGACCAATGTACGACCTTTGGCTTTGAGTTCGACGCCATTGGCATTGACTAAAATCGTTGATGATAAATATTCTGCAGGGGTCATTTGACATGCAACGAACTGACGCCAGATCAAGTCATAAAGACGCTGTGCATCACGCTCTACACCCACCAAACTATCGCCTTTTAGCGCGACATTTGATGGACGAATCGCTTCATGGGCTTCTTGCGCACCAGCTTTATTGCCGTAGCGATTTGGTTTAGCCGGTAAATATTTTTGACCAAACTCAGTTTCAATATGACCACGAACCATATTTACAGCGTCATCACTCAAGAATGTTGAGTCTGTACGCATGTAGGTAATAAAGCCGGCTTCATATAACCGCTGTGCCAACATCATGGTTTTCTTCACAGAAAAACCTAAACGTGTACTTGCTGCTTGTTGCAATGTAGACGTGATGTAAGGCGCGCTTGGATTAACCTTGGTTGGTTTGTCTTCACGTGCTGAAACTGTGTAGTCGGCATCTTTAATCAGGTTCAGTAAAGCATCCGTTTCAGCTTTATTGTGCAGTTTTAAAGTCTTGCCATTTTGCTTCACCGCTTCTAAGCGGATATCGTCTTTCTTCGACTTGGTATCTGCAAAAACTTGCCAAAATTCTTCTGGAACGAAGGCACGAATTTCACGTTCACGCTCAACCACAAGTTTAACAGCCACAGATTGCACACGACCTGCCGATAAACCACGGGCGATTTTTTCCCATAAGAGTGGCGAGATCATAAAGCCCACAATACGGTCGAGGAAACGACGGGCTTGCTGAGCATTGACTTTATCTGTATCCAGGCGAGAAGGATGTTTAAACGCTTCTTGGATGGCATTTTTGGTAATTTCGTTGAACACCACACGTTGATAACGTGAGTCGTCACCGCCAATGACTTCTTTTAAATGCCAAGCAATTGCTTCTCCTTCCCTATCCATATCCGTTGCGAGATAGACCTCGTCAACTTGCGATGCAAGCTTTTTCAGTTCCGCAACAACATGTTCTTTACCCGGTAGGACTTCGTACTGTGCCTTCCAGTCATTTTCAGGGTCTACACCCATACGATTAACCAAAGCTTTTTGTGCTTTTTTGGCTTTTTCAGCTTCAGTTAATTTCGCACGAGTTACTGGCTTTTTCTCTGCTGTTTTACTCGAGCCGCCTGTAGGCAAATCACGGACATGACCCACCGATGATTTTACGATGTAATCAGAGCCCAAATATTTATTGATTGTTTTCGCTTTTGCAGGCGATTCCACAATCACTAACGCACGCTTTTTCCCAGCATCGGCAGATTTTGCTGTGGTACTTTTAGATGTGGACCGAGGAGCGTTCGCCATAGTTAACCATCATTCCTGTTTAATAGGTTTTTTAAAATTTAAAGTTCAGCCAATGAATGTAAAAATGCTTTCATATCTTCAAGCTGTGTGGCTCTTAAGTCAGATTCTTCGTTCCAATAGAGTCCTACACAGTTTGCCTGCATATCAATAGCATAAATGCCCTTTAATGTAATGGCTAAATCCTTGAACTTGTCATCACCATGTACCAGTTCAAGTTTGTCATCGACCACTAAAGCACGCATTAAAGGCAAACGCGCATCTGGAATCAGCACACTGTAATACGCCACCATACTGGCACGTTTTTCAGAAGCCATTGGAATCTTGGTCCAAGCAGGTGCAGCCACTAAACGTGGGTGCAGCCCCATCTTACGCGCCTTCTCGCGCATAATGCCTAAGGCTTTTTCTCTAGGATTTACTCGAAGTCCAAAAATCGACCCAAGTACAAAGACCACAATAAAAACAGTAACCCAGATTCCAGTATTTTCCATAGCACAACCTTTATATTCCTTTATTAGAGTTGCATAAGCGCAATATAAAACGCAAGTTCACTCGATAAAATTAATTCAGGAACATCTCGTGGCTATACAGCACTTCGTGACCATTCCAATAGATATATCCTTTTTCGATCAACTCTTTAAGTAATAGTCGAACATCAGATTGTGGGAACATTTGCTCCAATAAATCACGTAAGGCGTAGATATCTTTTGGTTTATCTGACTTTAATTCATGCAATTTTCGGATCACTTCCATTTGCACAGGATCAATCTTATTGAAATTTTTAAATAAGCCTTGCTGTGCAGCCTGAATCATCGATGCCGTATCATCAGTATTTGAGGTTTGTTCTTCGAGTGAAGCAGTAAATGCATTCAGGTCTGTTTTTATGGGCAATGCTGTTTCAGCAGTCGTATTTAAATCTAGCTGCACCCATTGTTTGAGTACTTTTTTTCGAATCGAAATCTGCTCATCAAAGCGTTTGACGATTTTTAGATTGATCAACATACCGACCAAATGCTGAGCTTTTTCGCTAGAGACTTGCAAAATATTCATCAATGAGTTTTTCAGTTTATCCAAACTGTTGGGTTTGCCACTGAGTTTTTCCAGACCATCACAATAGTGTTTAATCAGTAATAAATCAGGTTTATTCCGAATGGTTTCTAGGTCAGGAATTTTATACTTCACTTTATGTGAAACTTCTTGTTCTGACTGAATTTGAATGAGATGTGCGCTGAGTCCAGAGCCATCCAATTGTTCCATCAGTAATGCAATATCCGGCATCGCTGAAATGACTTCTATATGCGCATCTGGATCCATCAAGGCCATCAGTTGCCCCACAATCACCGCATATTCAAATTCTTTTTGCGGCGTTTCTGGAATATCCAAAACCACCAATTGACCACTCGCGATCCACCCTGCAATTTCAGTTAAATCTTCAAGTGCATATTCAAATTTTCCATTGCAGCTAAACACATACAAAGTACTGTAATGTTCAATGATATTGCGCAATAGATTTGCTGTGGGCGGGTTATTTTCCAAATCTAGCAGGACAACTTTTTGACTCATGAGATGAAATAATGGGTTTCGATCAGCAGATGCGGTGCATTAGACCTGTCACGCTGCAAAAGGTCAAATAAATTTACACCAATCCACAGCTTTGGCGCTGATTCGTCATCTGCCTGTCATTCAATATCGACATTAATAATGCGGTGGGCGGTTGGTCATTGGGTCAAATGCTGCGATGCCTTCAGATAAATCTGCCGATTCAATACGACGATACAACATCTGCATTTGTTTCTTTAAATCAGCGATTTCGGCATTTTGACGGGCAACTTGATCATTCAATTGATCAACTAAATCATCTAAAAATGCAATTCGGACTTGCAAATCTTCAATGGGTGCGGAAAATGACGCCTGTTCATCAAGATTTTGTTGTGTAGTCAATTTACACTCCTCATATAAGATTTCAGGAAACATTATGGCCTATATTACTTTAAGGGACGTCCAGCTTGCGTTTGGCGGACCTTCCCTACTCGACGGCGCGAACTTCAGTTTAGAGCGTGGCGAACGAGTGTGTTTAATCGGTCGTAATGGTGAAGGTAAGTCTACTTTACTTAAACTGATTGAGGGAACTTTATTGCCAGACGGCGGTGAAGTTTCATTGCAAAATGGCATTACGATTTCAATGCTTGCTCAAGATGTACCCATGGATTCGGGCAAAGTCGCTGATATTGTAGCCGATGGTGCAGGTGAAGCTGCAACTGTTCTACGTGCTTATCATGAAGCCAGCGAAGCCTGCGTACTTGGTGATATGGACGCCTGCGAGCGCATGGGCAACCTACAACATCAGATGGATCAAATGGATGGCTGGTCACTTGAAACCAAAGTGAATGCTATCCTCAGTAAAATGGGCCTAGACCCAGAAGCTGACCTTGCAGATTTGTCTGGTGGTCGTAAGCGTCGTGTTTTGTTGGCACGTGCTCTCTTAACGCAGCCCGATGTCTTACTACTCGACGAACCAACCAACCATTTGGACGTTGAAAGTATTGAATGGCTCGAAAAATTCTTACTCGATCAAAACAATTTAACCCTGTTGTTTATTTCGCATGACCGTTCATTTGTCGACAGCATCGCAACCCGTATTGTGGAACTTGACCGCGGCATTTTGCGTAGCTATGAAGGTAACTATTCACGTTACCTCGAACTCAAAGCTCAGCAAATGGAAGCGGAAGAAAAGCAAAATGCGCTATTCGATAAAAAACTCGCTGAAGAAGAAGTGTGGATTCGTCAGGGCATTAAAGCACGTCGTACCCGTAACGAAGGTCGTGTTCGTGCCCTAAAAGCCTTACGTGAAGAGTCTAAAGCACGTCGTTCACAACAAGGCAAAGTGAGCATGGCAACGCAAGATGCGCAGCGCTCAGGTAAAGTGGTCTTTGAAATTGAAAACTTAGCTGTGCAATTTGGCAACAGCGCTCCAATCATCAAAGATTTCTCGGCACTGGTATTACGTGGTGACCGTATAGGCTTAGTCGGTGACAACGGTGTGGGTAAAACTACCCTCATCAAAGCTATTTTGGGTGAGCAAGAACATACTGGTACTGTGAAAACAGGTACACAACTTGAAGTTGCTTACTTTGATCAGCTTCGAAATACACTTGATCTCGAAAAATCAGTGAAAGATAACGTCTCTGAAGGCTCAGATCATGTCGATGTAAACGGTAGCCGTCGTCACATCTACAGTTATTTACAAGACTTCTTATTCTCTCCAGAACGTGCACGTACACCGGTTAAAGCACTGTCTGGGGGTGAGCGTAACCGTATTCTGTTGGCTAAGCTTCTACTAAAACCATCGAACCTTATCGTGATGGACGAACCGACCAACGACTTGGATATGGTGACGCTTGAACTGTTGGAAGAAATGCTCAGCGCTTACAAAGGCACACTGTTACTGATTTCGCATGACCGTGCATTTATGGACAACGTGGTGACTTCGACTTGGGTCTTTGATGGTAAAGGTCAAATCGATGAATACATCGGCGGTTACCAAGACTATTTGGAACAGCGTCCTGACCAAACTGTCGTGGATCAAAAAAGCGATGTGAAAAAAGCCATGGCTAAAGCCGAAGCAGCGGCTGCCGCTGCGGTGCCTAAAAAAGTCAAGCTCAGCTATAAAGACCAACGTGCCCTAGAACAACTGCCGACTGAAATTGAAGCATTGGAACAAGAGCAAGCTGAATTGTCTGAAAAATTAGCCGACGGTTCTTGGTTCATGACTGACGCCGATGCTGCTACCAAAGCATCACAACGTCTAGCTGAAATTGATGACGAAATGCTGGAAAAAATGGAACGTCTAGATGAGCTAGAAACGCTTGCTAAAGGCTAAGTCCACAAATATTCCACACAGAAAAAGCCGTATTTCGATACGGCTTTTTTTATCTCGTATGACTCGACTGAATTATTAGATCGGATGACTCAGTTTCAAATTGGAGCATACAGCGTCTGTAAAGACGATTCCGCTAATGTGAAAAGCTTGCTATGGTGACGCTCAATATTAGATTGAGTCACGAGCATGCAAATTTCAGATCAAATTGTCTTGGTTACAGGGGGCGCACGTGGCCTCGGTTTGGCGATTAGCCAAACGTTAATTGCTGAAGGCGCACGCGTGGTCGTGAACTATCTATCCAGTCAAACTGCAGCAGAACAATTGACTACCGAATTTCCTCAGCAAGTGTTTGCCTATCAAGCAGATGTCACCGATAAAGCTCAAGTAGAACAGCTCTTTGCTGCAGCAGAATCACATTTTGGGACCGCGATCACCTCTGTCGTGAATAATGCCCTTATCCATTTTCAATTTAATGGCGATGCCCGTCCTAAAATTGAAGAACTGACTGCACAGCACTTACAGCAACAGTTTGATGGAGCAGTTGTCGCTGCACTCAACACCACTCAAGCGGCGCTTCCCAAGATGAAAGCACAGGGTTTTGGTCGCATTGTCAATATTGGTACCAACCTGATACAAAACCCTGTCGTGCCTTACCACGACTACACTGCAGCAAAAGCGGCACTTTTGGCATTCACTCGCACAGCGGCGCATGAACTGGGTGAGTTTGGGATTAACGTCAATATGCTTTCTGGTGGCTTATTACAAAGCACCGATGCCAGTAAAGCGACACCCGATGCCGTGTTTGATTTAATCGCGGCATCGACACCTTTACGTACTGTGACCACACCTGAAGAATTTGCTGCGGCCATCATGATGTTCTTGTCCCCTTACTCACGTGCGGTCACAGGGCAGAATTTGATTGTCGATGGCGGTTTAGTCAAAGGTTAAGTCTGATGCAGCATAAGGTTGAACTTTCTCTTTCAATTCAGCTTCATGCTAAACTGAACCCTATTTTTTAATCTTTGATTTAGCCCTATGAGTCAAAAGCCAACATATCAACCCGGAAAATTCCAATGGTCTTTCTTACTTCCTCAGTATTGGGGAATATGGATAGGGATTGTATTTCTTATGATTTTGGCGATTCTTCCGTGGGCAGTTCAATATCGCCTTGGGCAATTCCTCGGTTCTGTCGCATTTAACAATCTTAAGTCACGTCGTAAAACCACGATTCGCAACTTGGAAGTTTGCTTTCCTGAATGGGCGTCAGAACAAGTTGAAGCTAATGCACGACAGGTTTTTATCGACCAAATGATTGGCATTTTTGAAACTTTAAATGCATGGTACAGCCCGCAGTGGTTCAAAAATCGGGTGCAAATTGAAGGCTTAGAGCATATTCAAAATGCACAAGCTGAAGATAAAGGTATATTGCTCCTCGGCACACATTCTACCCTGCTCGATGCAGGTGGCTATTTATGCGCACAGTTCTTTGAACCGGATGTGGTTTATCGTCCACAAAATAATCCACTGTTGGATATGTTGATTGTGCGTTGCCGTGCCACCATCTATGCCAACCAAATCGACCATGATGATATGCGTGGCTTGATTCGTAATCTGAAAAATGGCCATGCCATTTGGTACAGTCCCGATCAGGACTTTGGTTTAAAACAAGGGGTCATGGCACCATTTTTTGGTACTCCAGCAGCCACTGTTACTGCGCATCGTCGCTTATTAAAAATTGCTAAAGCCGAGGCGATCCCGTTGTATTTTTATCGAGACGGCGACATCAGCAACCCTCAATATCATGTATTGATTGAACCTGCTTTGGACAATTTTCCGAGTGACGATGAAGTTTCGGATGCTATTCGAACCAATAAAATTATTGAAAATCAGCTGCGAATCGCACCGACACAATACATGTGGTTCCATCGCCGCTTTAAAACCCGCCCACAAGGCTATGACAAAATCTATTGAGTTCAACTCAGCACATAAAAAAGAGAAATGCTATGAAAGTGATGCAGCTTTTACCTGAATTGAACAGTGGTGGTGTCGAGCGAGGAACCTTAGAAATAGCTCGTGCTTTAGTGACCGCCGGTCATGAGTCATTAGTGGTTTCAAATGGTGGCCGTATGGTGACTCAATTAGAAGCCGAAGGCTCAACTCATCTCACACTCGCAATCCATAAAAAAGCCTTATCGAGCTTATGGCAAATTCGTCCACTACGTAAACTGATTGAGCAACATCAACCAGATATCGTGCATGTGCGCTCACGTGTCCCCGCGTGGCTCACGCATTTTGCCCTCAAAGGGATTCCAGCTAACAAGCGACCTCACCTGATTTCAACTGTACATGGTTTTTATTCGATTAATCGCTACAGTCAAATCATGACGCAAGCTGAAAAAGTCATTGCGGTCTCGGATAGTGTTGTCAAATACATTACGGATAACTACAAAAACTGTCCTACCGAGGACATTGTGCGTATTTATCGTGGCATCGACCCTGCTGCTTTTCCACATGGCTATCAACCCTCAGCACAGTGGCTCAATCAAACGCTAAAAGACTTCCCTGAACTGGAAAATAAACGTCTGATTTGCTTACCAGGCCGTATCACCCGTTTGAAAGGTCATGAAACCCTGATCCATTTAATGGAACAGCTACAAGCACAGTATCCCGACGTACATGCGGTGGTGGTCGGTGGTGCAGATCCGAAAAAAGCGGCTTATTTACAAGAAATGCAAGACAGTATTGCGGCTAAAGGGCTGAGTGATCGGATTACTTTTGTCGGTCATCGTTCAGATATCCGTGAATGGTTAGCTTTTAGCGATTTGGTTTTGTCTTTGTCGAGCCAAGCGGAAACCTTTGGACGGACAGTACTTGAAGCACTGTCTGTAGGTACACCTGTAATCGGTTGGAACCGTGGTGGCGTAGCTGAAATTTTATCGAATGTCTATCCGCAAGGTTTAGTCACTGTCGATGATGAAACACAATTACTCGACACTTTAAAGTTGCATTTAGACCAACCACAACACGTGCAGCCTATCAGTATGTTTAGTTTAAAAGAGATGTGTGACCAGACTTTGGAGTTGTATACGCAGGTGGTCTCTCAGCATTCAGCTTGATTGACTACACGCCATAGATCTTTGCTGTGCAGGATAACGCTCTGGAAATATTTTTAATTCAGCAACTAGATCTGCATCTAGAAAGGATATTGTGAAATGCACAATATCCTTTTTTATTATGAATGACTCAATGGTGATTCAACCCTACTATTTAGCCCTTCAATTTCGCGCTTCCACTTAGCCCTTCCACACACGGTATCGAGCCATTAACCAGAGGATTAGCGGCAGTAACAAGACATTCAAAATATGTTGCAAACTTTGCCCTATACGCCAAAAGCCTCTATCTAAAATATCATGGCGTGCATTAAACAATTCCAATCCCACTGCGACGACCACAACCGTCCAAATCGCATAAGGTGATTTCAATTGGCGGTGATGGCAAAAGGCCACAAAAAAGAACAGTATTAAGCCAAGGTAAATGGAAAGTGCATCGGTGGATAAGTGTGTAATCTGCAATATTTTTTGGTGCCATTCGGACAGCATAGAACGTCTCATACCTATATTTTTATTGGAAATTCATCGTTTTTTTCTTGGCACACTGTATAAAGAAATTGATCAAAAGAAAAGCAAAAAATTCTATATCACAAAAGCAAAACCCGAGTTCTGCATCCTGCAAAACTCGGGTCTATGAGGTTGTGCTTTCACAAGTATTCTTTTTATTTTTTATTGGCTTTCCTTTCCTGCATCCGTTCCGTGATGCTTCCATCGGCTTCGTCTTCCTTAGTGGGATGTTCCGTTCCCAGTTCCATGTGCCGATGAACAAAGAATAAGTCAATACACTTGACCTGACCATTCGTCAGAAGCCGAAAGCTGTGTAAGCTATTTCTTACACTTTTCTCTTAAATCAAACAAAATCAAGGTGCCTTCGTACCATCCTTATAATCATGGGCGATTTCATCAGTCACAATCTTCTCCTCTTTCTCAGCTTTTTCTATACCCTCCTGAATTGCCTCTTGCGCTTCTTGTTCATCTTCATCTGTTTGCTCTAATTCTTCTTGGATTTGCTCAAATACCCTGCCTGTTTGCAGCACCACATAAACTGGAAAATGGTCTGAACCGATATTGGGCAAGCGTTCCATATGTACCAATGCAAAATCTGTACTATGAAAAATATGGTCGAGCGACCAACGCAGCAGTGGATAATTGGCATGAAAGGTATTTACGAAATGACGTCCAACACGCGGGTCTAAAAGCCCACTGATTCGTTGAAAGAGTCGTGTAGTACGTGACCATGCCACATCATTCAGGTCCCCCATAACGATGCAACTTTCATCTAAATCTTTAATCTGATCGCCCACAATCAGCAATTCTGCATCGCGTAAAGTTGAATCTTTGGCTTCCGTTGGACTTGGCGGTTTGGGATGTAAACAATACAGTTGTACCTGATTTCCTGATGCTAAGGTGACTCGGGTATGGATCGAAGGAATTTCATCACTGAGAATAAATTTGACTTCAGTTTCACTAAGTTCTAACTTGCTATACAAATGCATCCCATACAAATTATCTAAAGGTACGGGTACGCGATAAGGATAATCAGCTTCAATCACTGCCAATTCATTTTGCCAAGTTTGATCGGTTTCTAGCGTGAGTACTAAGTCAGGTTGATGCTTTTGTATTTGTGCCAATAATAAGTGATATTGAGTATTCGGCGTAAGTACATTTGAGACAATGATTGAAATTTGTTTCTGTTTATCTAACTGGTCTGATCGAACTTTTTTGACTTGTTTTTTCCAAATAAAGGTATAAGGCAAAACCATTTTCAATTGATATGCCAGGGCAGCAATCAACCCAATTAAAATGATTTCACGCGCCAAGTCCCATTCAGCATTCCATAAAATTAAGCCTATGAAGGCAAATATGCCCAAAGCCAAGATTTGCAGACGCGGAAAATCTGCACCACGAAACCACCATTCATCTCGTGGTATGAGTGACCAAAATGTCAACCAAATGACGAAGCCAGCCAGTATTTCAATCCAAATCATTACGCCTCCCTTATATTCTTTATTTTTTATTGATTCATAAATTTATATCAGTTTTGCATGTAACATAAACAAGATATATTGCACAATATTATTGGTGTTTTCATTATGTAGCGCTTGCAGTTATGCGCCCTTTTGGTACACTCGAACCCCCTTTTTATTTTTTTAACGCACCGAGGCAAAGTGACATGAAAGTAGGTCTGGTCGGTTGGCGCGGGATGGTTGGTTCCGTCCTTATGCAACGTATGGTTGAAGAAAACGATTTCGCTCATTTCGAACCGTTTTACTTTTCTACCAGTAATGCAGGTGGTGAAGCCCCTGCGTTTGGTGGTAAGACTGCCCCAGCACTTATGGATGCAACGGACATTGATAGTCTGAAGCAAATGGATGTCATTATCACCTGCCAAGGTGGCGATTATACGACTGAAGTTTTCCCTAAGCTTAAAGCTGAAAACTGGAATGGTTACTGGATCGATGCTGCATCGACTTTACGTATGGACGATGAAGCAATCATCGTACTTGACCCAGTAAACATGAATGTAATCAAAGACGGCTTAGTAAAAGGCACAAAAACATTCGTGGGCGGTAACTGTACCGTTTCATTAATGTTAATGGGTTTAGGCGGTCTATTCCAAAATAATTTAGTGGAATGGGCAACCTCAATGACTTATCAAGCAGCATCTGGTGCAGGCGCGCAAAACATGCGTGAACTGATTTCAGGTATGGGCTACTTGTACAACAATACCAAAGACTTGCTGGATGACCCACGTTCACCAATTTTAGATATCGATTCTAAAATTGCACAGTTACAACGTGGCGAAGGTTTCCCATCTGCAAACTTCGGTGTGCCTTTAGCGGGTTCTCTCATTCCTTATATCGACAAACAGCTTGAAAGCGGTCAGTCGAAAGAAGAGTGGAAAGGTCAAGTTGAAACCAACAAGATCTTAGGCAACCAGCAAATCGTTCCAATCGATGGCCACTGTGTCCGTATCGGTGCGATGCGTTGTCACTCACAAGCATTGACTTTAAAACTTCGTAAAGATGTTCCACTGGATGAAATCGAAGATATCATCGCAAGTGCCAACGATTGGTCTAAAGTGGTTCCGAATACGCGTGAAGCTTCAATGACTGATCTGACTCCTGTTGCTGTAACCGGCACCTTGTCTGTTCCAGTTGGTCGTCTCCGTAAGCTCAACATGGGTAAAGAATACCTAGGCGCATTCACTGTGGGTGACCAATTGCTTTGGGGTGCTGCTGAACCTTTACGCCGTATGCTAAGAATTCTCATTGATTATAAAACTGCTTAAGCATTTTTAAGTCTATGAACAGGAAGCCGATCACAATTGATCGGCTTTTTTATGTAACTGTCGTGTAAATATTTTACAATTCTTTGACAACTCGCTAATCTATAATTTTCGCCATGCGACATATATTCGAGCTAAAGATTAAGATGACCGTATATAACAAATTAAAGATCGCCATTTTAGCCGTTATTGCATCTCAAAACCTTCAAGCGATCAGCATTGATCCTGTACAAGTCCAGTCAGCACCCGGGGAATTGCTGTACGCCGAGATTCATTTTCGCCACTCAAACACATCTGTGCCGCTCAATGCAAGTTTAGCCACTGCAGAGGATTTGTTGAGTATGGGTACAGGGCATCAACCACCGGGACATTTAAACTTCTTTACGCGTCGTGATGGTGCAGGCAACGGGGTAATTACCATTACCTCTTCGCGTCCAGTAACCGATGCTGAGCTTAATTTTATTGTCAATATTAAAGAAGGGAATGCTTCACGCCTGCAACAAATTCGCACACCATTAAAACGCAATCCAGCGCCGTCGAATGCGAATCAAACACGTGCCAATGAGCGTGCTTTAGCACCTGTCGTGATTGTAAATGAAAAAGATATTGCCTTAAATTTACCTGTCAGCACACTGTATACCGCAAAAGCACCCGTAGCTGCAGAACAACCCTTATTACTCAGTACCAAAGCACCTCCACAGTTAGCACAATTAGCAACGTCAACGCCTGTTGCGATTGAACCTGTCACGCATGTACAAAATTATAGTGTTACGCCTGCGGAGCAACATAGCGGAAGTACTTCATCAGGTGCTGAAACATCAATTTCGCAAGTTACAAAAACCAATTCGACCGGCTCTGTCAGTTCAGAAATGCAAGCTGCAACAGCATCAACTGCAAAGTCTCAAGACCCATTGGCACAAAAATTTGCTGCTGAGCAGGCAGCACAAAAACATGAAAACCCAACAACGACAGCTCCAACAGCATCTACACCAAAACCAACAAGTACTGCAGCTGCATCAACAGCAACACCAGCGGCAAAATATGTGGTTCGCTCGAATGAAAGTCTTTGGGGGATTGCCTCACGTATCGCGACAGAACAAAACCGCCCTGTCTCTGAAGTCATGCAACAGATTAAAAACAGCAACGAACATGCATTCATTCAGGGCGACGTAAACCGTCTGCGCCGTGGTGCGGCATTAAATCTGCATGGTATGCAGCAAGCAAAACAGCCTGTAAAAGTCTCTGCGGCAGAACTTGCCAAAGTGCCTTCGAAGCAGTCAGGCAAAACCAAATACCGTTTGAATCAAGCTGAAATGAGTCTGGTTGCAGAGAAAGCGCAAGATTCGGCACAATCTTCTGCCAACAGTGCAGCAGAAAAGAATAAAACTTCGAAAGAGTTGTCATTAAAAGTTATGACATCTCGTGAAAAAACCGTTAAATTACAGAGAAACGTAACTCAATTAGAATTGGCGCTAAATCAAAAGGATCACAGAATTCAATTATTAAATGCTCGTCTTGCTCAACTGCAACAACAGTTGAAAGCACAACAAGCAGATAAAACAAGCCAATAAGCTAAAACGTTACCAATCAAGATTTTATAGAGATGAGTGCAACTTTATATCGCTCTATCTCCAAGGGGTTAAAACATGCTGATTTATGTGATTCCATTAGTGATCTTAGTGATCGTATTGGTTATTTTAAACAAACGCCAAAAAAATCAAGAATCAGATAAAGCAAAACCAACATCCACTAAAACCAAGAAAACGGGTGTTTCAGCTAAAGCGACTCCGAAGAAAACTCAAGTGGTTGAAAGCAGTGTCATTGAAAAAAAATCAATGACACCATTAACGACAGAAGCTCGTGGCAAAATTGAAAAATTAATTGCAGAACGTAATTTCTTTTCTGCTGAAGCGCAAATCAATCAATCATTAAAACGTGACAACTCACAACATGAGTTATATCTATATCTATTAGATATTCACATTTTACAAAAAGACGAATTTGCCATCAGCCAATTGCTGAGCCATATTCGTTCACTTGAACTCGATGAAATTTTAGAACAAGCTGAAGCAAAAAAAGTAGAGTTTGAAAATTCTCAAAATGTGAAAGATGATGCCATTAACTTTGTATCACCGATCACTGAAGAGGTTCCATCAAAAGCTCAAAATACCTCTGATTTTGATGCTTTAATGCAAAGTTCAACTGCTGCACCTGTTGAGCCCAAAGCAGCCGAAATTAAACCACTAGATTTTAATTTCACCACTGAAACGCCTGCAAAAGCAGACATTTCTACCCCAGTTGAAAGTGCTCCTGCTGAAAAAATACAGCCGCTTGAATTTGACACGCTTTCAATTTCACCAGAACCTGCACTTGAAGCGACACCGAAAACCGAAAAGATTGCTCAGCCATCTCCTGCCGTTGAAGAAATCAAACCGATTGATTTTGCAATGGACTTTGCCCCAAGCACTGAAGCTGCGGCTGAAACCAAAACAGAAACTGTAGAAGATAAAATCGAGCCTTTAGATTTTTCATTTACAACAGAAACACCAGAGGTAGAAGAAAACAAAGTTGAAGCTCCAACCTTAAACTTTGACTTAGGTGCTTTTGAAATAGCAAAAACAGAAGAAGCGGTTGTTGCTCCTGCAACAGAGATTAACCTTGAGTCTACGCCTGAAATTAAACCTGCCGCACCTGCTTCAAGTGGTGTGAGTTTTGACATTAGCGGTTTAGGCACACCGTCAACCCCATCTGCTACAGACCAAAATGATCCATTGGTTCAATCATTCCCTGAACTGGTTGAAGTCAATGAAATTGAATTGAATCTTGAATTGGCAGCGCAATACATCAAACTGGGTGCTTATGACGCTGCACGTGAAATTTTAACTGAAAAAGAGGCTGAGTTTTCTTCATCTCAACGTCAACAAGCAGATCAGTTACTGAATCAAATCGCATCTTAAGCAAAAGCGATTTAAACTAAAGCAGTCTTTCAAGGCTGCTTTTTTTATGATGAAAAAAATTGCTCTTATTTATATGGGTGGTACCTTCGGTTGTATCGGTGAACCGTTAAGCCCCATGCCAGCGAATGCGTTTTTACCTAAATTACAGCATGTGCTGCCACTACACCTAAACATTGAATGTTTTGTCGCACCTGTCATTCGTGACAGTAGTGCTTGTACTGCACCCGACTGGCTGGCACTGATCCAACAAATTCAAAGTTTACAATTACAACAATTCCAACATTTTGTCGTCATTCATGGTACTGACACTTTAAGTTACGCAAGTGCTGTATTGGCCCATTTTATAGGTCAATCTGCACATGTCGTGCTTACAGGCAGCCAATATCCGCTGTTTAATGTGGCTGGTGACAACACCCGTGAATTTACCGATGCCATCGACAATTTAAATTTTGCATTGGAATCGGTACACCAATCGAGTGTTGGGGTTTATTTGGCCTTTCATCATCAACTGATGCATGCTCAATCCGCACTAAAAGTACATACAACCGATCTGAAAGCCTTTGATGGGCTGCCAGCCACACAGCCACTTTCAATGCTGACATCGCCTTATATTGTTCAAGTCAATGATTTAGACAAAGCGGCTCATTTCAATTGCCTGAATTGGATGTGGCAACCGATAACAACTGATCTACACAGTCAAAATTTAGCCGCCCTGCTTACACACACGCCAGATGTTTTAATTCTGCAAGGCTTTGGCACAGGCAACATTGCCGTTGATGCTGAGTTACTCAATGTCTTGAAGGCTATACAACAAAAAAATTGCAAAATTATTTTAAGTACACAGGTTGTTCATGGCGGTATAGATCAACGCTATGCTGTGAGTGACTGGGTCAAAGACAGTGGAATATTACTGAGCAATTGTTTGGGTCATGCAGATCTTTATGCCAAATGCTTGAAAATGTATTTACAATACGGCAGTGCCGCAGACTGGACTGCGCATTGGAACGATTAAGTCATTTGAGGTAACTATGCAACGTTTTGCGATTGGGATTGAGTTTTGTGGCATGCAATATAAGGGCTGGCAAACTCAGCAACCGGGCGTACCAAGCGTGCAAGAAACCATTGAAACCGTCCTCAGTAAAGTAGCCAATGAGCCGATCATGTTGCACGGCGCTGGCCGAACAGATGCCGGCGTCCATGCAACCAATATGGTGGCACATTTCGACACTCAGGCGATTCGTCCCATTCGTGGATGGTTAATGGGCAGTAATAGCCAATTACCCCGTGATATTTCCATCCAATGGATTAAGGAAATGGATCAGGACTTCCATGCCCGCTTTAAGGCGCAAGCGCGCCGTTATCGCTATGTGGTCTATAACAATCCACAACGTCCAGCTTTACTGCACAAGCAAGTGACTCATGTTTATGCCAAGCTAGATGTGCTAAAAATGCAACGTGCCGCGGCCAAATTTGAAGGCACTCATAATTTCGAAAGCTTCCGTGCCGCAGCCTGTCAGTCCAATCAGCCTGTTCGTCATGTCAGCCATTGCCGTCTGATCCAACACGGATGCTACTTGGTCCTAGATATTCAGGCCGATGGTTTTTTACATCACATGGTGCGTAACATAATGGGCTGTTTGTTGGAAATTGGGCAAGGTATGTATGACGTTGACCATATTGACGATATTTTTGCGGCTGAAGACCGAAAAGCAGCTGGTGTCACCGCACCGCCCGATGGGCTGTATTTTATCCATGCAGACTATCCAGCACAGTTTGAACTTCCTCAAGTTCCGCTGGGACCTCATTGGTTAAATATGCCTGAATAAAAAATTCCTCCCAACCTCCCTTTCACAGAGGGATGAGTGTCATTTTCGCCATTGCTAGGTTCTAAAAATGAAAGTACCCCTTTCAAAGGGGGGATTCTGTTTAGGGAAGGATTTTATCGAAGATCAACCTTAACGCTGCTTCCGCTTACGGTATTCCACAGGCGTTTCATTGGTCCAGCGTTTAAATGCGCGATAGAACGTACTTGGTTCAGAAAAACCCGTTAAGTACACAATGCGCTCCACACTTTCATTGGTATTGGCCAATAATTTTTTAGCCAAACGACAGCGATAGTCTGACAAAATTTGCTGAAAACTGGTATTGGCTTCTGACAACTGAGTCCGTAAACGACGCGGGGTAATGTTGAGCTGCGCAGCGACCGTTTCAAGCGTGGTTTCACCACTTTCTAGCGTTGAACCAATAGCACGGCGAACTTCACCGACCAAATCATAACGCGCCAACTCCTGAAGTTTTTCAATCGCTAACTGCTCATGCAATTGTAATAACTCAGGTTCTGCCTGCCACAATTGATACTCTAAAATAGCCGGATCAAAATACAATCGGGTTTCTTTCTGCCCTAAGCTCACAGGGCATTCATAAACACGGAAATACTCATCATCTGGCGCGCCCTGACTAAAGTTAAAGTCGATATAAATCGGCTGAAAACGCCCTTCAGTAATAAACTTAAAGAAACGCAAAACACCGGACATCGCGCATTCAGAAAAATGACGATTCACGATATTTTCTGCCCAAGGCTGATGACCATTGGTCAAATAGCAGCGGTCATCTTCAATGACCAATTGCGCATGAAAGGCATCGCTAATTAGGCGTTGATAGGCCAAAGCCCGCTTTAAACCTTCACCAAAATTCTCAGATGAAATGAATAAGTGTTCAATCACCTGCCCTCGATATAAAGGCAAATGCTCTCCTAGATGCAAACCAATATCAGGATCCTTACTGACTTCTTCTGCAGCCACCCAGAATGCAAATTGTGCATTCAATGGGGTACGGTCATTGGTTTCAACCTGATTTAATGCCACACCCGCTTTTGTTAAAATTTCTTCTGTTGGCAATCCGGCACGACGAATCGCTTGATACCCTAAACGCAACACAACAGATGCATCAGTTAGCTGACCCACTCCAGAACCTTCCTTGTATGTACTTCATTTATACCTAAAAAGATTGATTTTAGATTAACTGCGATTGACCAAACTGACAACAGTTACTGCACATTTTTTGTTGAAAATATTTAACTAAATTGTTCGCTTATTTTACTGACAGTCGATCAGTTCAAAGCCTTTTACGGCTTGTATTCTGAAAAAAAATTGACTATAATTTGCGCCTTGCTAATTTATTCATTCAGGTAGGCTATGGCCAATAAAGAGGAACTCATCGAGTTCGAAGGCGTTGTCACCGAGACGCTTCCTAATACTATGTTCCGTGTACGTTTAGAAAACGGTCATGAAGTGATTGCTCACATCTCTGGCAAAATGCGTAAACACTATATCCGTATTTTGACTGGCGACAGTGTTAAAGTAGAAATGACACCTTATGATTTGACTAAGGGTCGTATCACTTACCGTGCGCGCTAAGTTTTAGCGAAGCGAAAAAGCCACTTTATCAGTGGCTTTTTTTGTATTTCAATACAATGATAAAAATTGACTGCAAATTTGCTTTACAGTCTAAAAACATAAAAATTCGATTATAAAATTCAAAATATAAGGACATAAAATCATATGAAACATCTAGGATTAGTCGGTGCTATCTTTTGTGTTGCTTGCGCCACGACAGGCCAAAAGCAACTCAATCAATCCCTACAACACGATATTGAACAGCCAGCTGATCAAGTTCGTAAAGAGCTCAACTTGAGTCAATTGGGCTATAAAGTGATGGGAGCACCCGTACAAAGCAATGAAAAACTCAGCTATACCATTTTACGCTCGATGCCAATCCCGATTGGTACACCAAATATCGGCACCAGTATAGCCATGGGCGCACCGATCCCAACGCCTTCTAAAGGTGGAATCACTGTCGATATGGAATGTAAAATCGAGTTCAAATTACGCAACCAAATCGTTGAATCCATTGACTATGTCAGTAAAGCTTGTTGATCCTGTATTTGAATACTAGAGGCTAATCCTGCTCGGATGACCGTGTATCAAATGACTACAGTGTTATACAGACCAATCTGACTAAACTGAATTTATTTCGTGAGGAGCTGATCCATGAAATTTATTTTGGAACATCAGGTTTACGAAGATCACCATTTTATTCACTCCACATTGAGCATGGGTTGCGTTCTAAGCATTGTGTTATTGGCTGGCTGTACCACGACTTCAACTCTCTCATCCGTTGAACGTGAACGCTATTTAGCCTCATTTATTGGTCAATCGAGCCAAACGATTCAAGCAGAACTCGACCTCAGCAAACTGGGCTATCAAAGGACTTCTCCCGTGGAGGTCAGTTCGGACTACCTCCTTTATCGTGTCGCACGCCCGATTAGTATTCCTTTACCGATGGCGGAAAATCCTGCGATGGGCATGGGCAGCGGCGCTGCTGTGCCGATTCCCAGTGGAAATACACGCTATGAGGTTGAGTTAAACTGCCTTATTCAATTTCGCATAAAGCATAATATTGCAACTGATGTCCGATTAACTGGTCGCACCTGTTAGTGCATCAATTCTAGGATTGATAATTTGTAGGCACAAAAAAACGCAGCATAAACGCTGCGTTTTTTGATTCGCCATTAGTTCAATGCAGAAACTACAGCTTGACCCATTTCAACAGTACCGACTTGAGTACTGCCTTCTGACATGATGTCACCTGTACGTAAGCCTTGATCTAAGACATTACCTACAGCATCTTCAATTGCTTTTGCCGCCGCTTCTTCACGGAAGGTATAACGTAGCATCATAGCAACAGACAGAATTGTTGCTAATGGGTTCGCAATGTTTTGACCTGCGATGTCTGGTGCTGAACCGTGGCAAGGTTCATACATACCTTTACCATTTTCATCTAAAGAAGCCGATGGCAGCATGCCGATAGAACCGGTTAACATCGCCGCTTCATCAGACAAGATATCGCCGAACAAGTTACCTGTCACGATTACATCAAACTGTTTTGGCGCACGGACCAATTGCATGGCAGCATTGTCAACGTACATATGAGACAAGTTAATTTCAGGATACTGCTCTTCTTTTAACGCAGTTACGGTTTGTTTCCAAAGCTCAGTCACTTCTAGCACGTTGGCTTTATCCACTGAACACACTTTACCACCACGTAAGTTCGCCATTTCAAAAGCAACTTTGGCAATACGCTTGATTTCAGATTCTGCATATACGTCAGTATTGAAACCTTGTTTTTCACCGTTTTCGAGTTCACGAATACCACGTGGTTGACCGAAATAGATCCCGCCAGTTAACTCACGTACGATCAAGATATCCAAACCTGCTACGATTTCAGGTTTTAAGCTCGACGCATCTGCAAGCTGCGGATAAAGAATTGCTGGACGTAAATTGGCAAATAAATTTAATTCTGAACGAATTTTTAATAGGCCACGTTCTGGACGAATTGAACGCTCAATGGTATCCCACTTAGGACCACCCACTGCACCCAATAAAATCGCATCAGCAGTCTTCGCTTGTGCTGCTGTTACTTCTGGATAAGGTGAACCGTGCGCGTCGATCGCTGCACCACCTAAAAGACCTTGTTCCCAAGTCAAACCTAAGTTGAATTTTTCGTTTACACGTGTCAGCACTTGTTCAGCCGCTTTCACGATTTCAGGACCAATACCATCACCTGGTAAAATCAAAATATGTTTTGACATGAGTCTTTCCATTTATACGCTGGCTTGATTACCAGTCGGATTTAAAGTTTCTTTTCTACAAACTCACCAAGTCCTGTGAGGACATTGTAGGGTCGGCAGAAACGTCGAATCGTTTTTGCACCTTGCTTTAAGTCTACACAGAGCGGATCAGGCGCAGATTTATCCAGTAAACTGCCTGTGTTTTTTGAACGCTCTCGGTACATTTTAAAGGTGTACTCGTGTTTGGACCTAAAGTTGTGAATGACATGCAAGCGCTCTGCTTTTTCCTGAGAAATTGGATAATAGCGAATCACGACTTCATGCTGACCTGAAGGTACAGACAAATACAAAGGATTAGGCTCAGACAATGAACGACCATTCAACCGTACAATGCCTGCTTTAATCGCAGCACGTTGTACATGTTGATTATTTGGATCAACCACTTGTATTTGATCAAAACGCTCAAATTCACAATGCGCTGTACCTGCACAGTAAATCAGAGCATTATTTTTTGTACTTTCAGTTTCTTTCACATTTTTAATGCGTGCCGTGTCAAAGCTTTGACAGGCAGAGAGCGTTGCGAACAGCGCTCCCGTTACAACCAGCTGACCGAAGAACTTTTTCATTTTTCGAACCCAACCTGATAAATTCTGGCTAACGTATAAATTTTGTTTCGCCTGATATTAGCAAGACTTAAGCCGACTGACTACTAAGAAGTTCTACAATGACACTGACTTAAGCTTTAATGTCTGCAAATACCCAAGGGCGAGATGCTTTGGTTTTTTCTTCATAAGCGCGAATATCATCGGCTGCTTGTAAGGTTAAACCGATATCATCCAAGCCATTCAATAGGCAGTGTTTACGGAATGGATCGACTTCAAATGTAAATGCTTCACCACTCGGTGTACGTACTTCTTGCGCAGCCAAATCAATGGTTAATTGATAGCCTTCAGATGCAGCACATTCTTTAAATAACTGATCTACGATCTCTTCAGACAAGATCACTGGCAACATGCCATTTTTAAAGCTGTTATTAAAGAAAATATCCGCATAGCTTGGTGCAATGACAGTACGGAAACCATATTCTTCTAATGCCCAAGGCGCATGCTCACGGCTCGAACCACAACCAAAGTTTGCACGAGAGATCAAAATCGACGCACCTTGATAACGCGGTTTGTTCAATTCGAAATCGGGGTTAATCGGACGTTTTGAAATGTCCTGACCTAAATAGCCTTCATCCAAATAGCGCAACTCATCAAATAAGTTGGCTCCGAAGCCTGTACGCTTAATAGATTTCAAAAACTGTTTTGGAATAATTAAATCTGTATCAACATTGGCACGGTCTAATGGTGCAACGATACCTTGTTCAACGGTATATTTTTTCATGCGATTTGCTCCTATTAGCCCTGATTAGAAGGTACGAACGTCAACGAAGTGACCTGCAATTGCCGCAGCTGCTGCCATTGCTGGACTCACCAAATGCGTACGACCACCATTACCTTGACGACCTTCGAAGTTACGGTTAGACGTTGATGCACAGTGCTCACCCGGTTGCAACTTGTCAGCATTCATTGCCAAACACATTGAGCAACCCGGCTCACGCCATTCAAAGCCTGCTTCAATTAAGATTTTATCTAAGCCTTCTGCTTCTGCTTGTGCTTTAACTAAACCTGAACCCGGAACCACCATGGCTTGTTTAATCGATGCCGCCACTTTTTTGCCTTTGGCCACTTCAGCCGCTGCACGAATATCTTCGATGCGTGAGTTGGTACATGAACCAATGAATACACGGTCTAATTGGATATCTGCCAAAGCTTGACCCGCTTCTAAGCCCATATAGTTGTATGCACGTGTCCAGTCATTACGCTGTACGTCATCTTTGGCTTGTTCTAAAGTTGGCACTGCTTGAGATACAGGAATCACCATCTCAGGAGAAGTCCCCCAAGACACTTGTGGCTCAATATCTTCACCTTGCAATACCACAACAGTATCAAAATGCGCACCTTCATCAGACACTAAAGTATTCCAATACTCTACTGCAGCGTCCCACTGTTCGCCCTTCGGTGCATACGGACGGTCTTTCACATAGGCAATGGTTTTGTCATCGACAGCCACCATACCCACGCGCGCGCCACCTTCGATCGCCATGTTACATACCGTCATACGACCTTCGATCGACATATCACGGAACACTTGACCACCAAATTCAATCGCGTGACCTGTACCACCCGCCGTACCGATTTTTCCGATAATCGCTAAAACCACGTCTTTAGGAGTTACGCCTTGACCCAATTGACCATCAACACGCACCAACATATTCTTCATTTTCTTTTGAACTAAGCATTGAGTCGCCAATACGTGTTCAACTTCCGATGTGCCGATACCATGAGCCAAGCAACCAAATGCACCATGCGTTGCAGTATGTGAGTCACCACATACCACGGTCATACCGGGCAAGGTTAAACCTTGTTCAGGCCCCACCACGTGCGCAATACCTTGACGTACATCGTTGATGTCAAACTGGGCAACATCAAAAGTTTTACAGTTGTCATCTAAAGTTTGCACTTGGATACGTGAGGTATCATCTTCAATACCTGCAATACCTTCAGCACGCTCCTTAGTAGACGTAGGTACGTTATGGTCTGGCGTTGCAACATTAGCGCTTAAACGCCACGGTTTACGACCTGCAAGTTGTAGCCCTTCAAAGGCTTGTGGAGAAGTCACTTCATGCAATAAATGACGGTCGATATACAATAATGAAGAGCCATCATCTCGCTGTTTTACTAGATGGTCATCCCACAATTTGTCATACAAGGTTTTTTTTATTTGGGTTTCCGCTTTTTGGGTTTCGCCTGCCATGTCGATTTGCTCCACTGGACTGGGTAAATTCTTTCGTTAAATCGATTATAACCACGTATTCACATAAATCTAATTTATCATTTTTATTAGTTTAAAAACTTATAGGAATGATATTTAACTGCTGATTTCCGTTGCATTTTAATCACCATTGATGCGTTCAAAACACACTCACTTCAATACTTTCAGCAGATGAAACTTTAGATTTTTCTCCGAGTTTTTGATCACTTTCTGCCATTTTTAAATGGTGATTTAGAAATTCAATGATCATAAATTGAATTTTCTCTTTTACATTGCAAATAAGAATCATTATTATTAACTTATTGCCAAGATTTATCAATTTAACAAGGAGCATTCTCATGGCACACATTAACAAGTTCGTCGAAAATAATCAGCGCATGTTCAAAAAAACCTTGAGCTATTACATCATGCATATCACGGTTGCGATGTTGGTTGGTTATTACGTGACTGGCAGTATTGCAATGGCCATTACCTTAAGTTTACTTGAACCAACTGTTCAAGCGGTTGCCTTTTTCTTCCACGAAAAAGCATGGGAAAAGAAAGATAAAGCAGCAGAGGAAAATATCCCCGCTTAATCCAACCCTGCTCCTTGTAAAAAAACCACCATCACGGTGGTTTTTTTAATGACCTTAAAACGTTCTTTTACTCTATCAACTTTAACTTTCTATTTTTTTCATCCTATAGATTCAATTGCAGACGGATCATCAAAGCTTGTTTTTTTGCTGTAAGGCCAACTGATCATGCGCCTCAACCAATTGTTCTATCGCAAGAATCAGTTTGTTTTTTGCCGCATTACACTCGGCAGCTGCGCGGTTTTCGTCGTCTTCGTCATCTGCGATTTCATATATCGCACAGCGCTTTTCGACTGTCCCTTCAAAAATATCCAATAAATTTTTAATGTGTTTAATATCCATCGCCTTCTCCCTGTGAGGTACAACATTGCTAATCGATGCCGCCCTGACTGTACCTGTTGCTTTAATTATTCAATGAAAAGTTGTTCCCCAAGCCATCAAAACTTAAGTTCATTTTTTTTAGTTCAATGCTGAGTTAACAAGAAACGCCATCGCTCCTTTTCAAGTCAAACGGTTGAAGTACTTTCCAGCCCTGTATTTTTATATTATGCATAACTCTGGTTTCGGTTTAAAAAACAACTTTGTAACAACGCATTTGAGCTGAAAACGTCACAGTCCAACCTTAAATCATGCAGCGACCAAGTACTCGAATAACGCTATGGAACTAAGAAAATTCCCTCAGATTTAAAGCGTCATCTGGCTTGAACGCCTAGTTTTAAATCAAAAGATACAACTTTTCCTTTGATTTATTCTTAAAATATTATAACAATGAGACTACGCATAAAAATTCTTTATAGGAATGAAGATGAATCTCGCAGCCTTTGAAGCCTTTGTAAAAGTCATGGAAACTGGTTCGATCTCTTTGGCAGCAGATCAGCTCTTCATTACGCAACCTGCTGTGACCAAGCGTATTCACAGTTTAGAAGAATACTTCGGTGTCAAACTTTTTGAATCGGCGGGTCGTGGTGTTCAAGCGACGCATGCAGCAAACTCTCTCTTGCCAAAAGTAAAAAGCTGGCTGAATGAGTTGGGCGATATTCACCATACGCTCAGCCATGAGCAAGGTCAGGTTCAAGGTAAACTGAAAATTGGCACTAGCCATCATATCGGCTTACACCATTTACCGGCGCATTTGCGTCAATATGTACAACAGTTTCCAGAAGTGACCTTAGATGTACACTTTGTTGATTCTGAACAAGCCCATGAGCAAGTTTTGGCAGGTGACTTAGAGTTGGCATTTTTGACTTTACCACCACAAGGTGACAGCCGTTTAAAATACATCACGACATGGAATGATCCACTGGTATTCGTGGTTGCGCCTTTCCATCCTTTGGCGCAAGTCGAACATTTGACCTTAGAGGATTTGATCCAATACCCAAGTCTTTTACCTGCAGCGCAAACCTATACCAGTCAAATTACCTTGGCTGAGTTTGAAAAGTATGGACTCAAGCCAAAAGTTACCATGAGCAATAACTCACTTGAGTCGATTCGTATGTTGGTTTCCATTGGTCTCGGTTGGTCTGTCCTTCCTAAAACCTTATTGAACCAAGATTTAAAACAACTGAATTTACCTTCAAACATGAATCGTCAATTGGGCATGGTATGGCACCCAGGCCGTACTCAGTCACTTGCTGCACAAAAACTGGTTGAATTGATGAAACACATCTAATTCATTTTTTTGCCTACAAAATTCAATTATTAATCAAGCCACCGCTATGGTGGCTTTTTATATTCATCTGTTTAAGCATCTAGAAAAAGCGAATGACTTGATTAGCCAAGTGTTGAACAGTCCTTGTTGAATAGTCATCATAGACAATGCAGTGACCTTCAAATCTGCCATCAATATTTGTAGCTTTGCTCAAGGTCAGCAATAGATGCTCTTACTTATTATGAAAGTTCAACCTCTTTTCACTGATGTTATACAGTAACATCAGAAGTGCAATTTGATTCAAATATAAGAACGATACGCGGCAAGGTCATCCGCAAGTGTTTGAGATAGGACTACTTCTCATCAAAAATGTTTTTGCGATACTTTGAATAATTAGACGGTAGTGAACGAGTTTTGCGGATGACAATGGTTTTGGGTACTTTTGCCGAAACAAAAGTACCTCCAGCCGAAGGCCAATCAATTTATTCAATTCCTAGATGTAAGACTTCGTTGAATAGATTTAAAAATCATTTTAAAAACACGAAATAACTTTTACGTACGTAACATCAGTTTTTCAGTAAAAATGGGATCACCTATTTCAGCCGATCCCATTAAAAAAACCAAGGAAGACCTGTCAGTTTTACTTCGTCAACGAATCTTCATGTAATGATTCATTCAATTGATCGACAATAATCGCCCATTCACCATCTGACTTAATTTTTTCGGCCAAGAACTGGCGCTGAGCATCTGTCCAATAATCTGCTTCGGTAATTTTAGTTTGGGCACTGAGTTGATGCGTCACGATAAATAAAGCAATCGCGTCTTCACTTGAATCTAAACCCAGTTGTTCAAATAGATGAGTCATGCGTGGACGTACACTCATTGTCGTTCTCCGTGTTAAAACGTATTGTTTATGGATACAAAATTATTCTGTTTTAAGGATATAACACGGAACGAACACGTACTCAATTACAGAATTCTACAGTGGTGAAAATTGAATAAAAGGCAAACTAAGCATAATCATCACGACAGATTGAATAAATACCAACAATAAAGGCAGCCCCCAGTTCACTCCACCTTCTTCAGCAAACACCTGCTCACTATATTTCGGCTGCTGCATATAGGCTTTGGTCTTTTGCACCGCAAAATCGCTATAAAGCCGCTTTCCGATGCCAGCGAGTATGAGGTTAGGAATCAATGCTAGCCCCATCAAGACTTGTTCAGGCACACCGATGATGAGTGCCAACATACTAATCAAAAAACCAACCGCAAAGAATAAGAAGAAATAGCGATACATCTTCCGATAGAGTAACCAATAGGGCCCAAAAATTAACCCCGCCCAACTCAGGCCACTGTTCTGCCCACCTTGTTGTTCTATGAACTTTAAATAAGATTGAGCACGTGACCCTATAAAGATTTGAATTAAATGTTTAAAAGAAGCTTCTGTCTGCATATAGAGCGATAGTTCAAATTAGTGAGCTGAAGTTTAATCAAAAGGACGTCAAATAAAAAAGCATCTAATGATGCTTTTTTATCATATCTATTTTTAGGCTTGAATTGACCAGTCTTGAATGTCCCAACCTTGTTCTTTTGCAAGGACTTCTAAACGGTCATCTGGGTTAATTGCAAAGGCATGATCGGCATATTCCAATAGGAAGCGGTCATTAATCGAATCTGAATAGGCCCAAGATTCTGTCACATCACGACCTTCTAACCATTGATTCAAACGGACTAATTTGCCCTTTTGGTAGCACGGAGTATTAATCACTTTACCCGTATATTTACCATCCACAACTTCGGCATTGGTCGCAATGATTTCAGTAATACCAAATTCACGAAAAATCGGTGCGGTAATAAAATCAGACGTTGCGGTGATCCCGACCAATTGATGTCCTGCATCTTGATGGCGCTGAATAGCAGCAAAGCCCTCAGGACGCATTTGCGCACGAATAACTTTTTTCATAAACAACTGATGTAACTCAGTTAAGTAGGCATTATCATGTTGGGTTAAAAACTCAAATACAAATTCGTTATAAGCAATCGGGTCAAGCTGGCCTTTTTTATAATCATCATAAAATTTGTCATTCATGGCACGATGACGAATTGGATCAACCAAGCCTTCATTGACCAAAAACTCCCCCCAAGAATGGTCTGAGTCGGTATTTAATAAGGTGTGATCAAGGTCAAACAGTGCCAATTTCATGAAAATACTCGTAAAAGCTGAAATTTAAGAAAAAAATTGTAAATCTATCTCCGCTAGTCGATAGAAATTCGTTAAGATCATAACAATTTTAACATTTTTACACTTTGCTTTTTCGAGATGGACACAGAAATAAACGTCCCCGTGAGCAAAGTCATAAATTACACAATATTTAGGTAGCCAAATGATCGATTCAGAAGGTTTCCGACCCAACGTCGGGATCATTTTGGCAAACGACATTGGACAAGTTTTATGGGCAAAGCGCATTGGTCACAATGCCTGGCAATTTCCACAAGGAGGTATCCAACATGGAGAAACCCCCGAACAGGCACTTTACCGTGAGCTGAGAGAAGAAGTTGGCTTACTGCCCGAACACGTCCAGGTGATAGCACAAACCCAAGGGTGGTTGCGCTATCGTTTGCCACATCGGTATATACGTACGGATTCAGACCCCGTTTGTATTGGTCAAAAGCAAAAGTGGTTTTTATTGAAACTGACAGCTTCAGCACAGCATATTCAGCTGGATTTGTCAGATCCACCTGAGTTTGATCAATGGCAATGGGTCAGCTATTGGTACCCTTTGGGTCAAGTGGTGAATTTTAAACGCGATGTATATCGTAAAGCCATGGTGGAGCTGTGCAATCAGCTTCCGCAAAAACCGTAAAAATTTGCAGAATGGATGCAGATTTTTAGGATGAGTGTTGTTATAAATAAAGCAGAATAAATTTTGGAGCAGACACGATGTCGAACATGCAACTGGATACCTTAAGACGCATAGTCCAAGAGATTAATGCGTCGGCCAGTTTGCATGAATCTTTAGACATTATGGTCAATCAAGTGGCCGAAGCCATGCATGTGGATGTCTGCTCAATCTACTTGCTTGATGAACGAAATCATCGTTATTTACTGATGGCTTCTAAGGGCCTAAACCCTGAAGCCGTTGGGCATGTCTCTTTGCATACCAGTGAGGGTTTGGTCGGCTTAGTTGGACAACGTGAAGAAATCGTCAACTTAGACAATGCACCCAAACACGAACGCTTTATGTATCTGCCAGAAACAGGGGAAGAAATTTACAATTCCTTCCTCGGTGTTCCGGTGATGTATCGCCGTAAAGTGATGGGCGTCTTGGTGGTTCAAAACAAAGAGCCTCAAGACTTTAGCGAAGCTGCCGAATCCTTCCTCGTGACCCTATGCGCTCAACTTTCAGGGGTAATTGCCCATGCACATGCCGTCGGGAATATCGAAGTCTTTCGTAAACCCAACAACCTCCCTGCCTATAAAACTTTCCAAGGTATTTCTGGTTCAGGCGGTATTGCGCTAGGCCGGGCAGTCATCCTGTATCCACCTGCTGACTTGGCTTCAGTCCCCGATCGTGAAGCCGATGACATCAGTGAAGAACTCGAATTACTCGACAATGCCATAGACGCAGTTCGTCAAGAAATTCTGTCCCTCGATGAAAAAATGCAAGATGCCCTCATGGCCGAAGAACGTGCATTATTTAGCGTGTTCTTGCGAATGCTCGATGCCAATGCCCTCCCCGCGGAAATCAAAAGTGAAATTCGTGACGGTAACTGGGCACAAGGTTCGGTACGCATTGTTATTGATAAACACATTGCGCTGTTTGCACAGATGGAAGATGACTATCTCCGTGAACGTGTTTCAGACTTAAAAGATCTGGGGCGTCGTATCTTGGCTTATTTACAAGAAGCAGATGCCAGTCACCGTGAAATCACCGATGAAAGCATTTTAATTGGTGAGGAAATTTCTACGGCTGCCTTGGTTGAACTCCCTGTCGATAAAATCGCGGCGATTGTGACCACCGAAGGTGCCATGAACTCACACATGGTGATTGTGGCACGTGCCCTCGGCATTCCAACTGTAGTCGGTGTGACTGAACTGCCGATTAATACCCTCGATGATGTCGAAATGATTGTCGATGCACATCAAGGTCGTGTATTCATCAATCCACCTCGTCGTTTACGCACACGCTATAAAGAGATTCAAAAAGAAGAAGAGCAAATTGCCAAAGATCTGAAGCAATACGAAACCAAAGATGCCATCACCCCTGATGGTGTTGCAGTTCGATTGTTTGTAAATACTGGCTTGATGATCGATGTGGTTCGCGGTGTACAACGTGGCGCCAAAGGTGTCGGTCTATACCGTTCTGAAATTCCGTTTATGCTGCGTGATCGCTTCCCTGGTGAAGAAGAACAGCGCGCTATTTATCGTCAACAGCTGAGTCATTTTGCCAATAAACCAGTGGTGATGCGTACCCTCGATATTGGTGCAGATAAAGACCTGCCTTATTTCTCGATTGAAGAAGAAAACTCAGCACTGGGTTGGCGTGGAATTCGCTTTACTCTCGATCATCCTGAGATTTTTTCAGCCCAAATTCGTGCCATGCTCAAAGCCAGTATTGGCCTGAACAACTTGCATATTTTGCTGCCGATGGTGACCAGTGTCAGCGAAGTCGAAGAAGCGTTGTATTTGCTTGATCGTGACTGGCAAGCGGTGCAAGAAGAAGAACAGGTGAAGATTACCAAGCCAAAAATCGGCATCATGGTCGAAGTGCCGAGTGTGCTGTTACAGATCGATGAGTTTGCTGAATTGGTTGACTTCTTCTCGGTCGGATCTAACGATTTAACTCAATATTTACTTGCGGTTGACCGTAATAACCCACGGGTTGCCAATGTCTATTCACACTCACACCCAGCCGTACTTCGTGCGCTGACTCGCTTGGTGCAAGAATGTCATAAATACGACAAGCCGATTAGTATTTGTGGAGAAATGGCCGGTGATCCACTCACAGCTATTTTACTGATGGCGATGGGCTTTAACACCCTATCGATGAGTTCGAGTAACATTCTCAAAGTCCGTAAAGCCATCTGCCATGTGCCGATGCCAGATGCAAAAGAGCTCTTGGATCGTGCTTTGAGCATGAATAATCCACTGATGGTGAAAAGCATGATGGAGTACTACTTCAAGACTCATGGTCTTGGTGATATGGTGAAATCGGCAACCCGAATCGTGAGTGCTTAAGAACACTCATGTAAAATAATAAAATGAGGTGATGATGGATTTTTTATTTTTTCTGGCTTTTGTCGCAATTGCCTTTTATATGACAAAGATCCATCCGCAACTCAAACAAAAAATGTTAGAGCTGCAACACGATACACCGATTGAAAAAGTATCCTCAACTCGACCTAGACCGTCCCAAGCACAACAAGTCAATATACGCCCAACCAAGCCAACAAAATCCAAAGCTCCGGTCAGCCGCTCTCGTATTCCCCCCTTACTCGGTATAGAAATTACTGCGTCACAGCAGCGCCGCTTAGGTAAAAATGATCCATCGGTGCTGGCTGCACAGCGCGCCAAACAGCTAAATCAGACGCAGCACAGCGACGCAACATGGTTTGAGCAATTGACCAGTCAGGTGGAACACGTACTTCAGCAACCTAATAACGCCGTAAAACATCAAAGCACAGCGTCTAGACCACAACAAAAATCCACATTCAACAAAATGTTTGAAGACTTATTTTCAAAATAAGCGGTGTTTTAATGTTCAATATTTCAACTCAAAACCAATGCTTTAAATCCTGCATGGAACCACCTAAATGAACGTTGGTATCTTATTATTCAACGAAGTTGAAGTCTTAGATGCTGCGGGGATTTCTTCGGGGATCCATGCATCGCTTTATATTGTGGCCAAATTGCATGGCTTAGAGATTGCGAAGCAAACAGCAAAACGTATGGAATATGATGTGGAATTTGTTTAAGCAGATGTTGAAGCCGAATCATTTAGTAGACTAAAAACTGAGAAAATACACTGAAATAAAAAGGGAGATAGTCATTTGAGTATCTCCCTTTTTTGTGCTTGTCATAGCCACGTTTCGCATTTTTCTTTCGATCTACAAAAGTTTGGCTTTTGTTAAAATCATTCATGTGTTTTGCCACGAAGTTGCGAACTTCAACTTCTGGCAGGACTTTTTTCTTTGCCATTTGCATTCACCTTTTGCCTATACAGCACCTTCGTGCTGTAGTGCATATATTGGTCTATTTTTAGATTTTTTCAAGCACTTTCCTATGGCTTTTTGATACAGCGTAGTTAGTCCCATGTCCATAAAAAATTGTTTTCCCACATTATTCCCATCTCCAAAACCCTCTCCCATTAAAAGAGGGAAATACATTGTATTTAACTTGCGAAAGCCCGTTCCAACAAACGCTCTACATCGACCATTTTGGCATCCAACATCCCCACCACTTGCCCGTGTTTAGCGCTATAACGGCTTTGAATAAAACCATTTGCTACATAATCAGGCGCATAGCGTTTCAATAACACCGCTTGTGCAAGTACCGTTAAACGACTGACCAAACTGCGCCCCATAAATTGTAAATCTTCAGGCGATTGATGGAACAACCTGAACAAGTCCTGCAATTCTGTTTGCAAGCTTTCATCTATACTTGCTGTACTGGCCAAATCTTTAAACAGCACCTCAATAGATTCAGGATCACGCCCAATCGCGCGCAGCACATCTAGGCACATAACATTGCCTGAACCTTCCCAAATGGTATTCACAGGTGCTTCTTTAAAAATGCGCGCCATGATGCCGTTATCGACATAGCCATTGCCGCCAAAAACTTCCATCATCTCACCAGTTAGTTCGACTGCACGTTTACAAATCCAAAACTTAGCTGCTGGGGTCATAATGCGTTTCCATGCCACAGACAAGGCATCATCTGATTCATAGCACTGCGCCAAATGGAAACTGAGCTGCGTCGCTGCTTCACTCTCTAAAGCCAAATCTGCCAAAACTGCACGCATTAAGGGTTGTTCAATCAAATGTTTACCAAAAGCCTGACGCTGACGGGTATAGGCAATGCATTGCACCAAAGCTTGACGCAGCATGGCGCTCGAACCGACCGAACAGGTCAGACGGGTATAATTCGCCATTTCAATAATGGTTGGAATGCCACGCCCTGCCTCACCAATCATAATGCCCCACGCATTTTTGAATTCGACTTCCGAGCTTGAATTACTGCGGTTACCGACTTTTTCTTTTAGGCGCTGTACCTGAATATTATTCTTCGTGCCATCTTCCAACCAACGTGGCACAAAGAAACAAGCCAATCCATCTTGTTCGGTTTTTGCCACCACCAAATGCGCATCACACATCAGTGCAGAGAAAAACCATTTATGCCCCGTGAGTAAATAAGCTTTGCCTCGTCCTGTTTCTGCCACAGGCACAGCGATAGTTTCATTGGCACGTACATCCGAACCGCCCTGCTTTTCAGTCATGCCCATACCGAGCCAAATCGACTTTTTCTGCGCAATCGGTACATCGCGTTCATCATATTCAGTCGATAGTAGTTTCTCTCCAATTTTGGCCCACAGTTCAGGTTCACGCTGAATGAGTGGAATACTGCCGAGTGTCATTGAATTTGGACATAAATTGCCGCACTCGACCTGACCTGCTAAATAAAAACGTGATGCCCATTCCACCCATTTTGCCTTGGAATTTGGCTGATTAAATGGATGTGCATGGGTATCAAACTGACGGTTGAGTCCCATCCATTTATGCCATGAAGGATGAAATTCGATAAAGTCAGTACGGCGACCACGAGCATCGAAGGCATGTAAAATTGGGGTATGTTTGTTGGCTAAAGCCCCATGCTGAAAGTATTCACTCGAACCTGCGACTTTGCCCATTTCGCATAAGATCGGCTGATCGTGGCTGCCATAGCGCTTTAAGATTTCATGTAAAACCGTATCGCTTGAAAATAGATTGTAGTTTTCCAGTTCATCAAATTGGTTGCTGATTTGATGCGTCATCCATGTCTGTTCTAATGTATTCATCGTCTATATTTTCCGCTTGTTCTTGTTGGCTTTTCATTTCAGTATAGAGAAAATTTAAAGCATAGACGTTCGGTTTTCCGCGCTTAAAAATATGAAGCATTCAGCCATTCAAATACGGCGTAAGCCACGTCAATCACGTGCCAAACTGACGCAAGAAGCCTTACAGGACAGTTTTGTTCGGCTTTTGCATGAGCGTCCTGCCAGCCAAATTACCATTCGGGAAATTACCGACCTTGCAGGCGTGGGCTTGGGAACGTTCTATGAATATTTTTCTAAAAAGGAAGATTTGATTGCGCTAACCATTCATTTACATGTGAAACACAATGCGGAAAGCTTAAAAAGTTATGCACATAGCTTGATCAAGTTATCCACAGATTTGAAGTTTCAGACTTATTTAGAGCGAATTATTCATTTTCAAATTGAGCAAATTCAAGCACAGCAGTTTTTATGGTCACAGGTGTTTTTGTTAGAACGGCAGATTTCAGATATTGAAAGTTACCGTAAGAGTTATGCCATGATGGTGCAAATGTGGCGCAGTATGCTTGAGCCATTTATACAGGATGATGAACAGCTCAAACAGATGGCTTTAAATATGCAGCGGGTGTGTTATGGCTTTGTGTCGCAAACTTTATTGATTGAGCCTGATTTTGGGGAGTGGGATGAATTAAAGCGAGATATAATTCATATGTTGCGCGATTAGACTTCGCGGACAAGTCTAATGATGTTTCAAATGCATCGGTGAATAAAATAAAGTCATGTTATTTACAAAAAATCGGCTCTTAAACCAGTTATTTTAGATATTTAGGAAATTCATTTTTACGGTAGAAGAAAATCATTCATCACTTGTTTCATCCGTCAATAAAAGTGCTTTAGAAGTTAAGCTTTTATTGCCAGCTTACTTGTCTCATTTATACGCCTTTGCAATGCTGGCCAGTTGTAAGCTCTTTAAAAATTCAGCCGTATATTTTGGACTATGGCCTAATGCACCACGATGATAGCCATTTGGGATCGCCTGATAGACTACTGGCAATTTTTTATTTGCACACTTTTTGGTAATAACTTTGAGTACCAAGGTGATCGACAAATGGTCTGCGGCGCCTTAAACAAACATCAGTGTTACGGTTAGGGTCATATATTCAATCGACTGCCGTTTTAAATAGCTTGGGGATGGCCTTAAGTCTGAATTTTTTAAAAGATTGGCTGAGGTGCTTATTTTAACTAATTTTTTTATTTCTGATAAACAACGTTTACGGGCCTGATTTAGTAAAGACTGCATATCTGGACTAACCTGTTGATCTACATTGATCGATCTGCTTCGGCTGCTCCCAACAACACGCTGGGGAAAAATGCCGCTACGTTGGTATCTGGATTTGGATTGGTTTCTACGTATTCAGCAATACATTCATATTGATAACCACCCGGTGCCAAGGGTATTGCAGCTTTAAGATTCAATTCAAGCGCATCTTTTTGTCCCTGAGCTGCAACCGCAATAGCAGCTGCACCACCTTGACTATGCCCCCATCACCATCCAGTCTTTATTAAATTGCTTCGGCTTCCAAGAATGCAGTGCATGTACAGAATCCACCAAATTATAAACTTAACTGACTACATTCATATAAGGGTGCTGTTTTGGCTTACCTAGTCCTTGATAATCTGTTGTAACCACTACATAGCCATGCCTCAAACAACTGTCGATTGCACCATCTATGACTAGTTGCAAACTATACACAGGCCCATTGTATAATCACTTGAAGGAGCACTTGTATCAGCCACACAGTCGTGCCATGTGCTCATGCCAATACGGTCCAGTCTTGTTTAAGTACTTATCCTTTTGGGAGTAAAATATACCCCGAGGTCAAAATGGGTTCGCCATTAACCCCCTCGACTACGATATGCGATCACGTAAGGTTGCCTAGTATGTTGATATGATGTAGGAATCGATTCACGCTGGAGTGACAACATCTGACCTGACAACAATAAAGATAGGTGTGCCAACTAGCATCACCCCATCACCCCATCACCCCATCACCCCATAAAATATTAAAACAAAATATATAAATAATATAAATTCAATAACTTAATCAATCGTAAGCGTCCGCTGAACCCCATGCCTATTTTTTAATTCGATTTAGGTTTCCAGCGGTGTGGTAGCAATTCTTCAATCTGAGTCACTTTATGTGTCGGCAACCTTTTCAGCACATCACTTAAATAGGC